>CAKUEV010000005.1 GCA_934646845.1 uncultured Slackia sp. | reverse complement strand
GATCGATTGGTAAAAGGCTATTGCTTCGTGCTTGCCGCGACGCCGACGTTTTGGCTGGGGCTTGTGGCCCTCATGGTGTTTTCGGTATGGCTGGGCTGGTTCCCGCTGGGCTTTTCGGTGCCGCTCGGAAAATCTGCGGCCGATGTGACGCTGCTCGACACTGCCCACCATATCGTGCTGCCCGCGATTGTGCTTTCGTTCGTGGGCGTGGCGAACATCGCGCTGCATACGCGCGAGAAACTCGTCGATATTCTTGAATCCGATTATGTGAAGTTTGCCCGCGCTCGCGGTTTGTCTACGTGGCAAATCGTACGCCGCCACGGCATGCGCAATTTGTTGTTGCCGGCGATGACGTTGCAATTCGCCTCTATCTCGGAGATTTTCGGCGGTTCGGTTCTTGTCGAGCAGGTTTTTTCATATCCCGGTTTGGGTCAGGCGGCGATTACGGCTGGCCTCGGCGGAGATGCGCCCCTTCTGGCGGGCATCGCCGTGGTTTCGGCCATGCTTGTGTTCGGCGGAAACCTGATTGCGAATATTCTTTACGGGGTGGTTGACCCGCGTATTCGTCGTGGGCAAATGCGCGAACGCGCAGGCAGGCCTCGCATTGCGCGCGAAGCTCACGATTCGGCCCAGGCCGAAGAAGCGCGTGCGCCTATGCCAGCGATGGTTGGCGCGGGCGTGGGTGAGGTGCCGAGCGCTGGCACCCTGCCGAACGTGCGCCGCTCGGTGGCACAGGTGTCGAGCGCGGTTCGCGAATCGTTGCAGCTGGGCACATTGCTGCATGCGCCTCGTCGACGGGGCGCCAATCGCGTCGCGACGCTTGCCAAGTTCGTGGTTGCCGCGATTTTGCTCGTGTTCGTGGTTATCGCGGGTATGGCGCTTTCCGATACGGCGATCACGACCGATTTTTCGCTGAAGTCGCTCGCGCCCTGCCTTGCCCATCCGTTCGGTACCGATTGGATGGGCCGCGACATGCTCGCGCGCACGCTTTCGGGCCTTTCGACGAGCGTCGTGCTGGGCTTGGTCGCTGCATGCGTGTCGTCGGTTATCGCGGTGATTCTTGGCGCGGCTGCGGCGCTTGGCGGTCCGAGGGTCGACGCCGTGGTCAGCTGGCTCATTGACCTCATGATGGGCGTGCCCCATATTGTTTTGCTCGTGCTTATCTCCTATGCGCTCGGCAAGGGCTTTTGGGGCGTTGCCGTGGGCGTGGCGATTACGCACTGGCCGAACCTCGCCCGCGTTGTTCGCGCCGAAATTTTGCAATGCAAACAGTCCGACTTCGTGATGGCGGCGCGTCGTATGGGAAAGAGTTCTGCGTATATCGCCATCCATCATATGGTTCCGTTCGTGTTGCCCCAATTTATCGTGGGCCTCGTGCTCATGTTTCCCCATGCGATTTTGCACGAGGCCTCGATCACGTTCCTCGGTTTCGGCCTTCCGCCCGAGATGCCTGCGATTGGCGTTATCCTGAGCGAAAGCATGGGGTATCTCACCACGGGCATGTGGTGGCTGGCGGTGTTTCCCGGCGTCGCGCTTGTTGCCGCGGTCATGCTGTTCGATGCCGCCGGGGAAAGCTTGCGTAAGCTGATCGACCCGCATACGAGCCAGGAATAGGTCGCGGGCTTGAGCATGGTGAAGTTGTTTCGACGAAGAGCGCGAATGGATTCAGGAGACGAATATGGAAAGCGAATACTTGCATGCTCATGAGGCGCATAAGCACGGCGACGCCTCTATGCACCATCACCACTCCCATGCAACGTCGTCGCACCATGCGCATGGGCATCATTTGCTGCAAGTCGAAGACTTGTGCGTGTCGTTTTCCATGTACGACCCCGACGAAACGCATTTTTTCCGCGCTCGCAAAAAAGATGTGAGCGTGATTTCCGACCTCTCGATTTCGGTGCATGCGGGCGAGATCATGGCGATCGTCGGCGCGAGCGGTTCGGGCAAGAGCCTTTTGGCCGACAGCGTTTTGGGCCTCTATGAACCCAATGCCATCGTTTCAGGAACAATCTGGTTCGACGGCGTTCGCCAAGATGCCGCGTCGCTCGCGCAGCTGCGCGGACGTGAGATTGCGTTCGTTCCGCAGAGCGTCACCAACCTCGATCCCCTTATGAAGGTGGGCCGACAGGTTCGCGGCGTCGCTCGCGATGCAGCCGATGCCGCGCGTCGCGTCGAGCGCCAGCGCGCGCTGTTCGAGCATTACGGGCTGAGCGCTGAAGTTGAGGACATGTATCCGTTTGAGCTGTCGGGCGGTATGGCCCGCCGCGTGCTCTTGGCGAGCGCCCTGGTCGAAAGCCCGCGCCTTATTGTGGCCGACGAACCAACGCCCGGCCTCGATTTGGATTTGGCGGTACGCGCCCTTGATGACCTGCGTGCATTTGCCGATGCGGGCGGCGGCGTGCTGCTTATTACGCACGACATCGAACTCGCATTGCGCGTGGCCGACCGTATCGCCGTATTCAAAGACGGAACGGTCATAGAGGAAACCGCTGTCGAAAGCTTCAACGACCCGAGCCAGCTGCGCCACCCGTTTTCGCGCGAACTGTGGCGTGCGCTTCCCGGCAATGGCTTTTCGGTGCCCGAGGAAGCGATTGGGTAGGCGGCCTTTGGGCAATGCGCGCTTGGGCGCACGGCGTGCGGCGCCATGGCTCAGCGATGGTTGGTTCGGCGTGTTTGGGGATAACGCCGCGCACGGCGAAGCAATGCGCGGGCAAGGTTGGTATGCGGAAGGGAATGCAGAAGATGCTCGAGGCGAAGGACATTTCGTTTGCATATAGCGGAGGGCGCGTGCTCTATGACGGCCTTTCGCTTCAGGTTGCGCCCGGCGAACGTGTCGCCCTGTGCGCGCCTTCGGGTTTCGGTAAAACGACGCTGTGCCGTATTCTTGCTGGCTATCTGAAGCCTACGGCGGGCAGCGTGATGGTGGACGGCTCGCCGTTGCCCTTGCGGGGAATGTGCCCCGTCCAGCTCATTGGCCAGCATCCCGAGAATATGGTCGATCCGCGTCAGGCCATGGACGGCATGTTGGCGGAGGCGGGCGATGTGTCGAGCGAGCTTCTTTCGGGGCTCGGCATTCGCCCTGAATGGCGTCGGCGCCACGCCCATGAGCTTTCGGGCGGAGAGCTGCAGCGCTTCTGCATTGTGCGTGCGCTGGCATGCGCTCCGCGATATCTCGTTGCCGATGAAAGCACGGCTATGTTCGACGCGGTCACGCAGGCGAGGGTCTGGCGTTTCCTCATGCGATGGTGCGAGGAAAACGGCGCGGGCCTTGTGTTCGTTTCCCATTCGCCGGAGCTTATAGGCCATGTGGCGACGCGCACGATTATGCTCGGCGCGCGATAGCCTATTGAACGTTTTGGGTCATGGCGGCGTGCTCCTTGGCGATTTCTGCCATGAGCACGTGCACCGGCCAGAGACGGTTGTGGGGAGTGACTTGCGCTTTGTGGGCGATGCTCACGTTCGCTTCGCGCATGGCGGCGAGCATCTCGTTGAACAGCGCGTTTGGCATGGGGCATACCAGCATGAACTCGTCGCGCGGCATCTGGCCTTCAAAGGCGTTGCGCGAGGGCCTCATGCCGGGCATGCCGGCTATGGCCCCAACGGGGTTGCCGAGATGTTCAGGCGCGATAGTGCGCACGCGAATTCCTAGGTCGCGTAGAACGGCGCGAACGGCATCGCCGCGCGGAGTCCCCTCGTCAAGGCCATAAAGCGCGACCATGGGTTCTTGTTTTTGAGCGTTGCGCGCTTTTGCGCCCGATCCTTTTTTCGCCATCTCCTGCTTCCCCTTATTGAAAACGCCCCGCATTCGAGCGATTGCAACGAATGCGGGGCGTTGTGTTCGATTGCCTTGCGACGCGCTTCGGGCTTAGCCGAAGTAGCGGTCGAGCAAGCCCTTCAGGGCGCGGCCGTGACGAGCTTCGTCGCGGGCCATTTCGTGCACGGTATCGTGAATGGCGTCGAGGCCGTTCTTCTTTGCGCAGGTGGCGAGCTCGGTCTTGCCGTTGCATGCGCCGAATTCGCACTCAACGCGCCATGCGAGGTTCTCTTTCGTCGAGGCCTTCATGTTGGGCTCGAGCTCTTCGCCAAGCAGCTCCGCGAACTTCGCGGCGTGCTCTGCTTCTTCGAAGGCGGCCTTTTCCCAGTACAGACCAATCTCGGGATAGCCCTCGCGATGCGCGATGCGAGCCATGCACAGGTACATGCCCACCTCGGAGCACTCGCCGTTGAAATTGGCCTTCAGCTGATCGAGGATGAACTTCTTGTCCTCGTCGGAGATGGCCTCGTTGTCCTTCACGGTTTTGGCGTAGATGCCATATTCGTGCTCAGCGGCGAGCGTCTGCTCACCTTCGAGCTTCTTGAACGCGCTCGCCGGAGCGTGGCATACGGGGCATTCCGCGGGAGGCTCGGCGCCTTCGTAGATGTAACCGCATACGCTGCAGACCCATTTGGTTTCCATGTTCATTACCCCTTTACTTTGTGGTTCCTGCGGCGTTGCCGCCGCGGCCTGTATATCTTCACTGCCGTGTTCGTTTGCGTACACGGGCTCGAAATCTTCGGCGCCGTGTTTGCAAATTGGGCAGATGAAATCGGACGGAAGGTTTTCGCCTTCGTAGATGTAACCGCAAATCGTGCACTTCCATGCGACGATTTCGCCGGCATTGGCTGCCGTGCGAGACGCGCCCGCCGCAGCTCCCGTCTTTCTTGTGACGTTGCGGTAGTAGTCGTAGGTGATGGGCGCCTTATCGGAAAGGCGGCGCGCTTCGACGACTTCGCCCACATACATCACATGGCTTCCCATATCGATGCTCTCGACGACGCGGCAGTCGAAAAACGCGATGGCGCTTTTCTCGAAAACGAGGCCGCTTTCGGTGCGCGATGGGTTCGCTCCGGGAATGGAAGCGTCGTCGCTCGCGACGAATTTTTCGATGTCGTGCCCGCTTTTCATGCCGAAATGCTCGAAATACTCAAGCGGCGTGGATTCGTCGAGCACCGAGACGCAGAATCGATCTGAAGCGGCGATCGTCTCTTGCGTGCACGAGCCCTTGATGCATGCGACGCTCACCTGTCGGGGCTCCGATGCTGCCTGGATGGCGGTGTTCGCGATGCAAGCATTGTCGCGGCCATCGGCTTGCGAAGCGAGCAAGAACAGCCCATAGCTGAAAGCGTGAAACGCCTTGGTATCAACGGAATCGCTCATTATTCCTGCCTTTCTTGGGCGCATGCGGAGCATAATCCGCAGAAGAGCAGTTCGTAGCCCGTGATGGTGAAACCGGGCGCGGTTGCCTTGCCCAATGACTCTGTGACGCTGCTTGGCAAGTCAACCTCGACGTCGTCGACGCGGCCGCATTTCGCGCATACCACGTGGTAGTGGGGGCGCAGGGTGTCGTCGAAGTGATCGGCGCCGCTGCTTACGCGCACTTTGAGCGCTTGGCCATTGTCGGACATTTTGTTGAGGTTGCGATATACCGTTGCCCTGCTGATGGAAGGGTATTCGTCCTTCATGGACTGATACACTTCGTCGGCGGTGGGGTGGCTGCCATGGAGTTTGGCGAGTTGCCCCGCGATGATTTTTTGCTGAACGGTGTTGCGCTGCGCCATGGTGACCTCCTCTCGGTATGTCTAATACTATATGCCAATTGATATCAAATATCAATAAGAATTTTTGCTTGATGTCGAAAACGCGCAGGAATGCAGGCTCGCAGGTCCCGTTTTTTGAAATGGGGTACTATCGATGCTTTCAAGTCACCTATGTATGGAGGAAGTCATGCGCACCGCCGCGTCTCGTTTACCAAAGGGCTTTTCGCTTGAGGAGCGTCTTGCCGCATGCGTGAGCAATGTCGAATCGCACCCAAAAGATCGTGCGGGCCAGTGGCGCTCTTGGGCGCCCTTGGGCGAACGGCGCGGCGATCCCTATGCCGCTGTTGTGCTCGATTTGGGTTGCGGCAAGGGCGAATATACGGTCGAATGCGCCGCCGCGCGCCCCGATGTGTTGTTCGTGGGGCTCGACGTCGATGGCGTATGCGTGATGCGCGCGGCAGAACGCGCCATTGCGCAAGGCGTGTCGAACGCCGTGTTCGTGCTGCACGACGACTCCGATTTGTCGGAAACGTTTGGCGAGGGCGAACTTTCCGCGATGCTGCTGAATTTCCCCACGCCGTTCCCGAAAAAGAAGAAGGCGCACTACCGGCTCACGCATTTCGAGCGGCTTATGTCGTATCGTCCGCTGCTGGCGCCGGGCGCATTCGTTCGGTTGCGCACCGACAGCATGCCGCTGCGCGATTTCTCGCTCACCCAGCTCAAGATTGCGGGCTATGACGTGCAGTGGAACACCGACGATGTGCGAGGGATGTTTCCCAATGAGCCGTGGAGCGGATACGAGCATAAGCTCGTGGCGCAGGGCGCGCCCGTATGCGGGTTTGCGGCGGTGCCGGGACCTGCGCCGGAAAACCCGCAGCAAACTGCGCCACTCTCGCTTGTGAGCTATTTGCCCGAAGATATCGAAGACCTCGCGTACGTGCCCCATGGTATGCAGGGGTGCGTCGAGAACATGAAGGGCCGACGCGCGAATCGTCGAGCGAAGGGCCTTTCGGAATGGACGCGTCCGATTATTTAGTGTGGTGGGCTCCTCATCGCATGGGCTTTTGTCGAGAATTGTGTGCTGCCGTTCTCGCGCTGGTATACTTTCCCTGCTAAAACGCAACCGATTCGAAGAAGGTTTTTATGACCGCGAAAGCGTTGATTCTTGCTGCGGGCGCTGGAACCCGCATGAAATCCGACAAGCCCAAGGTTGTCCATGAGGTGCTTGGCAAGCCGCTCGTGCGCTGGGTCGTCGACGCCGCCCATGACGCCGGCATCGAAGATGTGGTCACTGTGCTCGGACATATGTCCGAAAAGGTTGCTCCTTTTGTTGAGGGCGATACGAAAATCGCCATTCAAACCCAGCAGCTCGGCACTGGCGATGCCGTGAACGCCGGTCGTGAGGCATTCACGCAGGCCGACGGCTCGATTGCCGAGGGCTCGCTCGTGGTTCTTTCGGGCGACTGCCCGCTTATCACCCCCGAAACCATTCAGGCCCTTATCGCAAAGCGCGAAGAGACGGGCGCGGCCGTGGTCGTGCTCACCATGCATATGGACGACCCGTTTGGGTATGGCCGTATCGTTCGCGAAGGCGAAGCCGTGGTTCGCATCGTTGAGCAGAAAGACGCCAACGAGCAAGAGGCCGCTATCACGGAATGCAACTCGGGTTTCTACTGCTTCGATGCGCCAGCGCTTTTCGATGCGCTTTCGCGCGTTTCGAACGACAACGCCCAGGGCGAGTATTACCTTACCGACGTGCTCGAGATTTGCCGAAACGACGGCCGCAAGGTGCTCGCGCTTCAAACTGCCGACGCCGAAGAAGCTATGGGCGTGAACTCTCGCGTGCAGCTCGCCCAGGCAACGCATGCCATGCAGCATCGCATCAACAACCGTCACATGATGGCTGGCGTAACCATGTGGGATCCCGAAAGCACGTTCATCGGTCCCGACGTCGAAATTGCGCAAGACGTGGAGCTGTGGCCGCAAACGTACCTGCTTGGCACGACCAAGGTTGGCTCGCACAGCGTTATTGGCCCGAACACGCGCCTGACCGACACGCAGGTTGGCTGCGGCGCTCGCGTCGACGAAACGGTCGCCATCGAAGCGCAGATTGACGACGCTGCCGAATGCGGCCCTCGCGCGTACCTGCGTCCTGGTACCCACCTGTGCGAAGGCGCCAAGGCCGGCACGCATGTCGAAATCAAAAAGTCGACTATCGGCAAGGGTTCGAAGGTTCCCCATCTTTCCTATATCGGCGACACCACGATGGGCGAGAACGTCAACATCGGCGCGGGTTCAATCACCTGCAATTACGACGGCGTGAACAAGAACCACACCGAAATCGGCGACAACGTGTTCGTGGGCAGCGATACCATGATGGTGGCTCCCGTGAACATCGGCGCGGGTGCGATTATCGGCGCCTCTTCGTGCATCACGCGCGACGTGGCCCCCGATGCGCTGGCGCTCGAGCGCGCCGACCAGCGCGAAATCGAAGGCTGGGCTGCCAAACATATGGCGAAGCTCAAGGCCAAGAAGGAAGCTGCGAAATAGACGTTTTTCCAATGGCGGCAGTTTTGACCAGTTCCCTCGCGTTTGTGGTCAAAACTCGCGCTATGTGCAACATTGAAGGCGGCCCTGGGCATCTGGGGCCGCCTTTTTTGCGCGAACTTCTGCAAAGCTGCGATTTTCCCAGCAAATTGCCAAGGGAAACTTTTCCAGAGTGCAACCTAGGGCGGGGAACTTTTCCAATGGTGACGATTTTGACCAGCATATGTGGCCAGTCTGGTCAAAACTCGCGCCATTGGAAAAACGCCTCTGCCCGGCTTCGCCTCTGGTCTCGCCTCCGGTCTCGCTTCTAGCCCCGTTTCCCTTCTTGTTTATCTGACCAGAATCTTTTGTGTTTGCGGTTTTAATCTCTGGGCGCCCTGGGTACAATCAGGAACAGCATGCATTGCGCCTGTGGAAGGGGCGCAGAATCGAAAAATTGCGAAGGAGCACGCGCATGACCGAGATGACAAAGAGCATGGCCGTCTTCACGGGTTCGGTAAACCCGAGTCTGGCCGATCAGGTTGCAACCGAGCTGGGTACCACGCTTGGCAACGTGAAGCTCGAGAAGTTTGCCAATGGCGAGATTTACGCTCGTTACCTCGATTCGGTGCGCGGCGCCGATGTCTTCATCATTCAGTCTATCGCTGGCGAGCATATCAATGATGCGCTCATGGAAATGCTCATCATGATCGATGCGGCCAAGCGCGCGAGCGCCCGCACCATTTCCGCTGTTGTCACGCACTACGGCTACTCCCGCCAGGAGCGCAAGGCCGCCCCGCGCGAGCCCATCACGGCAAAGCTCGTTGCCGACCTCATTACCGTCGCCGGCGCTGATGACATCATCACCATCGATTTGCATCAGGATGCAATCCAGGGCTTCTTCGACATTCCGGTGAACCATATGACCGCTATGCCGATTTTCGTGGATTACTTCAAGAACAAGGGCATCGACCCCGAAGAAATGTGCGTCGTGTCTCCCGATGTGGGTCGCGCGAAGGCCGCTAAGAAGTTCCAGGGCCAGCTCGGCTGCGATATCGCGATCATGCACAAAGACCGCCCGAAGCACAACCAGGCTGAAATCACCGCGCTTATCGGCGACGTTACCGGTAAGGTCTGCATCCTGAACGACGACATGATCGACACGGGCGGATCGCTGGTCGCGGCGGCCGAAACCCTTATGTCCAAGGGCGCCAAGAAGGTGTACGCGTGCGCAACGCATGGCCTGTTCAGCGGCCCGGCATATGACCGCATCCAGAATTCCTGCATCGAGGAAGTCGTTGTGACCAACGCCGTCCCCGTGCCGCTCGATCGCCAAACCGGCAAGATTCGCGTGCTTTCGGTTGCTCCGCTTCTGGCTCGCACCATCCAGAGCGTGTACGGCAACGGCTCTGTGAGCAAGCTGTTCAACAAGTAGCGAGAATCATTCATGCATATTATTTGCGGCCTGGGAAACCCGGGCGAAGAATACGAGCACACGCGGCATAACGCCGGGTTTGACTCGGTTGACGCGCTGGCAGAAGAATTGCGCGTGAACTACTGGAAGAACGAGTGCGGCGCTCTTACGGCGAAAACGACGTACAAGGGCGAAGATTTGCTTCTGGTAAAGCCCCAGGGCTTTATGAATACCTCGGGCGGCCCTTTGAAGAAGGTGTGCCAGGCGTATAGCGCCACGGCTGATGACGTTATCGTGATTCATGACGAGCTCGATATCGACCCGGGCACGATTCGCGTGAAGCACGGCGGCGGCCTTGCGGGCCACAATGGCTTAAAGTCGATCGCCGATAAGCTGCAGACGAAAGACTGGACGCGTATTCGCGTGGGCATTGGGCGCCCGCCGGGACGCATGCCGGTGGTCGATTGGGTGCTCGGCCGTCCCAAGAAGGATGGGTGGGACGATTTCGTGCAGGGCACGCGCCTCGCGAGCGAGGCGGCGCTGTTCTATCTCGAGAACGGCTTGGAGAAAACCCAGCAGCGATTCAACTAGTGCGAAAAAGGACGGCTTTGATGCCGTCCTTTTTATTTGCCGGTGAAATCGCGGCCGTTTTCTCGCTGGGCGCTTTCTGCGTTGCGTTTTTTTCTTTTCGGAATAAGACGGCACGCATCGTTTGGTTTTTGAACGAGGCATTCTGCGGGCGCATCGCCGCCGCCATGTGCCGTCAAGTGTGCGACAATGTTCGATGGAAAAGAAACTACGCGAAAGCAGCGTGCACATTATGACAGCCCAATTCAAGCTCATGCCGGCAGACCCGGCGCTTGTATCGTCTATTCAGCAGGAACTTGGCCTGCCGCATTTTGCGGCGCGAACCATGGTTGCCCATGGCGTGAATTCGCTCGAAGAGGCGCGTGCATTCCTTGCGCCCGACATCGAGCGCGATTGGCTCAATCCCTACACGATTCCGCAGCTTGGCGCGGCGGTCGATCGTCTGGAGCGCGCGGTGCGCGACGACGAACGCATTGTGGTATTCGGCGATTTCGACCTCGATGGCATCTCTGCCACTACGGTGCTCACGCGTGGCCTGCAATTTCTCGGCGCCAATGCCGCGCCTCTCATTCCGAAGCGTTTTGAAGAAGGCTACGGCATAACGCCGCCTGCTTTCGAGCGCGCGAAGGCGTTCAAACCCGATTTGATCGTGACGGTTGACTGCGGCATTGCCAGCGGGGATATCGCTCCAACGGTTTTGGCCGAAGGCATCGACTTGGTGGTGACCGACCACCACGAGCCGGGCGATTTGGTTCCTGAGGGCGTTGTGGTATGCGACCCGAAGTGCGACCCGGAATGCGAAAGCGGCATTTTGGCTGGTGTGGGCGTTGCGCTGAAGATCATCCAGGCTCTGGGCGCCCGCTTTGGAAAGCCCCATCTGTGGCGCGAATACACCGATTTCGCGACTTTGGGAACCATCGCCGACCTTATGCCCGTGCGCGATGAGAACCGCGCGCTCGTCGCCGATGGCCTGGAACGCATGAACAAATATCCTCGCCCGTGCATTCAGGCGCTCATTGACGTGTGCCATGCGGGCGACAAACAAATTACCTCGACGGGGCTGTCGTTTTCGCTTATTCCGCGCTTGAACGCCGCGGGCCGCATGGGCGATGCCGATTTGGCGCTCGATTTGCTGATGGCCGACGATTTCGAAGAGGCGCAGGGCCTTGCCGCCGAACTCGATAAGGTAAACGACAAACGCCGCCGCGTCGAGCAAAACCTTGCGCAATGCGCCGAAGAGGCGGCTGCGAAAATCTACCATGGCCAGCGCGCGCTTGTGGTTGGCGGTGAAGGCTGGCATGAGGGCGTGAAGGGCATTGTCGCCTCGCGTTTGGTGAATGAATACGGCGTGCCGACGATTCTGTTTACCATCGATGGCGACGAAGCACGCGGCTCAGGTCGTAGCGTGGGCAGCGTGAATTTGTTCAAGGCCATAGAGTCGTGCTCCGATTTGCTCACCCGCTTTGGCGGTCACGGCGGCGCTGTGGGCATTACGCTTCCCACGGCGAAGCTCGATGAATTCTCGCACCGTTTGTGCGAATACATGGATACGCTTCCCGAAGACAGCTTCCATCCCCAAATTGAGGTCGAGGCGCAGGTCGGGCTGGGGGAGCTTACGCTGCAGAACGTGCAGGCGCTCTCTCGTTTGGCGCCTTTCGGCCGCACGAATCCCACGCCGCGTTTTTTGGCGCGCAACGTGCGCCTGCTTTCCCGCCATGCCGTGGGCGTTGAGAAAAACCACCTGTCGTGCCAAATGGTCGATGGCGCGGCCAAGGTTGGCGCCATCATGTTCCACTGTGGCAAAATCGAATCGCTCATGTCGTGCAATACCGTGGTCGATGCGGCGTTCCAGGTGCAGATTGATGAATGGAAGGGCCGCCGTTCGGTGAAATGCCTGCTCGACGAGGTTGAGCCTGCCACGCCGTGCCCCGGCTTGCGCGCGTGCTTGCCGACCGAAGACCTCGATTTCGTGGGCGAGCTTTATGAAGACACCGGCATTTTGCCCAGCTGCGACGACGAAGCGAAGCGCATCGCCGAAGAGCGCCGTGAACAATGGCGCGAGTTCGCGTCGGAGAACCCCGACGGTTTGACCGATGCCCTGGTCGCGCACGCGATAGGCGACGCTTCGAACCTGCATGACGCGCAAAGGCGGGCGCTCGATATGCTCGCGCGGGGCGAAAGCACGTTCGTGGTCATGGGCACGGGGCGCGGCAAGTCGCTCATATTCCAGATTCACGCTGCACGCGAAGCGCTGCTCAATGGCGGGGCGAGCGTATTCGTGTATCCATTGCGCGCGCTTATCGCCGACCAGGCGTGCCATGCCGCGTGCTTGTTCGAAAGCTTCGGGCTGTCTGCCGCGAGCCTTACGGGTGAAAGCTCTTCCGATGAGCGTGCGGAAGTGTACGCAGGCTTGGCGTCGGGCGCCATCGATGTGGTGCTTACCACGCCCGAATACCTCGCCTTCCATGCGGACGAGATTGCGTCATGCGGTCGCGTGCGATTCCTTGCGGTCGACGAGGCGCACCATTTAGCCGACGGCGGCGGCCGTCGCCGCGATGCATACGCCCAGCTGGGCGAGCTTGCGCGCCGCCTGGGAGTGAAAACGGTGCTCGCCGCTACGGCAACGGCATCGTCGCAGGTGGCGGTTCAGGTTCGCGAAGGCTTGGGGGTGCAAGGCTTCGTGGGCGATGCCCATGTGCGCGATAACTTGCTGCTTGATGACCATCGCAATGCGCGCGACAAAGAAACGTATTTGACGAATATCGTCGCGACGGGCGAGAAGACCATCGTGTATGTGAACTCGCGCACCATGTCGGTCGATATCGCGCGCGTGCTTCGCGCCCTCGCGCCTCATGTCGCCATGCAGATTGGCTTCTACAACGCAGGCCTTTCGCGTGAAGAGCGCGCCCGCATCGAGAAGCTGTTCCGTGACGACGTGCTCCGTGTGCTCGTGTGCACGTCGGCGTTCGGCGAGGGCGTCAATATTCCCGACGTGCGCCATGTGGTGCTGTACGCAATGCCGTTCTCCGATGCCGAATTCAACCAGATGAGCGGCCGCGCCGGTCGCGATGGCAAACCTGCGACCATCCATCTCGCGTTCGGCAAGCGCGACGTGTACTACAACGATCGCATTCTGGCCCAGTTCGCGCCCGACCACGATCGTATGGGGCTTATCTACCGCGGCCTTCGCGCCTTTTCGCGTCAGGTTGCGGGAGGCAACGGCAATGGTGCGGCTGGCGAATCGGGCTTTTTCACCCTGTCGAACGAAGACCTCATTGCCGCCTGCCCGCCGACCGATATGCGCTTTACGCTCATGCCCGGTGCGGCATCGTTCGCGCTCTCGGCGTTTTCCGAGCTTGGGCTGGTTGATGTGCGAACCGAATGCTCGCACGACGGCTCCTCGGTTCGTCAGGTTCGCCTTCGCGAGGTGCAAGGCAAGGTGAACCTCGACGACAGCGTGCTGTATTGCGAGGGTCGCGCCGAGGCGGAGGAATTTGAGCGATTCTCCGATTGGATTTTGAACGCCACGCCCGAAGAACTGCGTGCGCGCATTGTTCGTCCCATCATGCCCGATGGAAATAGCGAGGAAGGGAATGGCTATGACCGATGAAGCCACCGAGCGTCAAACGGCGCTTCCCATAGAACCCGAATTGGCCGAGGCCATTGGCGCGCTTTCCGCCGACGCATTTGAAGGGGGCATTGCGCCTTCGCCCGAGGCGGGCGCTACGGTAACGCCCGAGTCGCGTTTCGCGTTGCTCGTGGAGAAAACGAGCTATCTCGATGATGCCGCGGCCGAAAAGCTCAAGCGCGCCTACGAATACGCAAGCGCGGCGCACAAGGGCGTGAAGCGCAAGAGCGGCGAGCCCTACATCATCCATCCTATCGAGGTCGCGCTCATCCTGTCCGATTTGCGCATGGACGTCGACACGCTATGCGCGGCCCTTCTTCACGACACGATTGAAGACACCGACACCACGGCCGCAGCGCTTGAAGAGCAGTTCGGCGTGCAAGTGTCGCAGCTTGTGCAGGGAGTCACGAAAATCACGCGCATCGAAGTTGAAAGCCTCACCGATGAGCAGGCGGCGACTATGCGCAAAATGTTCGTTGCCATGAGCAAAGACATTCGCGTGATCGTGATTAAGCTCGCCGACCGCCTGCACAATATGCGCACCTTGAGTGCGCTGAAGGAAGACCGCCGTATCTTCAAGTCGCGTGAGACGCTCGAGATTTATGCGCCTATCGCGCATCGTTTGGGCATCGGCTCCATTAAGTGGGAGCTTGAAGACCTCGCGTTTTATTACCTTGAGCCTGCGAAGTTCAAGCAAATCAGCCGCCTGGTCGCCGAAAGCCGCAACGAACGCGAGACGTATTTGGCTTCCGTTATCGAAACGCTCAATACCGAGCTGGCGCGCGTGGGCATCGTCGACGCGCATATTGCCGGCCGCCCGAAGCACTTGTATTCCATCTATCAGAAGATGACGAAGCGCGGCAAGGGCTTCTCCGAGATCTACGACCTCATCGCGGTGCGCGTTATCGTGAAAACGGTGGGCGACTGCTACTCGGTTTTGGGCGCCGTGCATACGCTGTGGCACCCCATGCCGGGCCGCTTCAAAGACTATATCGCCATGCCGAAGCTCAATATGTACCAGAGCCTGCATACCACGGTCATCGGCCCCGCCGCCCGTCCGCTCGAAGTGCAAATTCGTACTGAAGAAATGCATCGCATGAGCGAATACGGCGTCGCCGCGCACTGGCGCTATAAGGAAAAAGGCTCGAAGGCCGATGTCGCATTCGATCGCCAAATCGCCTGGTTGCGCCAGATGGTCGACTGGCAGGAAGAGACGAAAGACTCGCGCGAATTCCTCAACGAGCTCAAGGTTGACCTTGCGCCTACCGAGGTGTTCGTATTCACGCCGGCGGGCGAAGTCATGAGCCTGCGCGCGGGCTCGACGCCGGTCGATTTCGCGTATTCCGTGCACACCGAGGTGGGCAATCACTGCGTCGGCGCGAAGGTGAATGGTTCCATCGTGCCGCTTTCCTATGAGCTGCAAACGGGCGATCGCGTTGAGATTCTCACGCAGAAAAGCGCCACGCCGAGCCGCGACTGGCTGAAGATGGTGAAAACGCCGAGCGCGCGAAGCAAGCTGCGCCAGTATTTCTCGAAGGTGAGCCGAAGCGACGACATGATCGTCGGTCGTGAAAAGCTTGCCCGCGAAATGAAGAAGCACGGCTTGGGCTTGGGCTCCACCGCGAGCATTCGTGCGCAGAAGCAGGTGTGCGAAACGCTCGGCTATAAAGACATCGACGATATGATGGTGGCGATTGGCGCGGGCAAGGAAACCGTGCTGCATATCACGAACCGCCTGGTGAAAATTCTGAACCCCGAGGTGGAGGAAGAGTCGCATCCCGAACTCGCGATGCTTCCCAATGGCGCCATGCCGCCCATGATCACCACGGTGCGCCGCCAGCCGAAACGTCGTGCCCATGCATCAAACGGCGTGGTCGTCGAGGGCATCGACAGCGCTCCGGTGCGCCTGTCGAAATGCTGCAACCCCGTTCCGGGCGACGACATCATTGGCTTCATCACGCGCGGCCGCGGTGTATCGGTGCATCGAGCCGACTGTCCGAATGCAACCGACCTTATGCGCGACCTGGGCCGCCTTATCAAGGTGTCGTGGGAAGATACGGCCGAAACAACGGCTTCGTATCAAATCGAAGTGTTCATTGAAGCGCTCGATCGCATGAACCTGCTGCGTGATATCATCAACACGCTCAGCGATACAGGGGTTAATGTGCTCGCTTCGAACACGGTGAGCCATTCCGATGGCATCGTGGAAATGAGGTATCTGTTCCAGGTGTCGCAAATCTCGAACATCGAGTACATTTTGGGTGAACTTCGAAAGATTGACGGCGTGTTCGACGCGCGTCGTATGCTGCCGGGCGATTCGGCCCACAGGCGCAAGTAGAAAGGTATGCGCATGCGTGCAAATTGCAAACGCCAAGTGACCATCGATGACGGCTGCGTGCCCGTTACGGTGCTCGTCATTGGCATGATGGATAACAATTGCTTCATCGTGGCCGACGGCCGCGAGCAGGGCGCGCCTGCTATGGTTATCGACCCTGCCGGCGATGCCGAGGCCATTCAGAAGGCCCTTGGCTGGTTCAAGCTCGAGACCATCGTGTGCACCCACGACCATAACGACCATCTGGTTGCCTTGCCTGAGCTGGCGGCGGCCACCGGCGCAAAGGTTGTTTCCAGCAACGCCGATAGCCGCATTATTGAAAAAGGCCAGCCGGGCTATTTCGGCGACTGGGATGCCGTGGCGCCCGTGCATGTTGACCGCAAGGTCAACGATGGCGACACGATCAAGCTCGGTTCGCTTGAGTTCAAGGTCATGCTTACCCCCGGCCACACGAAGGGCGGCATCTGCCTCTATCTTCCTGGCTTTGACGGCAAGCCTGGCGTGGTGTTCACGGGCGATACGCTGTTCCGCGGCGCAACGGGCCGCGTCGATTTTGAGGGCGGCAATGCGAACGAGATGCGTGCGAGCCTGAAGAAGCTCGGTAAACTTCCCGATTCGACTATCGTGTTCCCGGGCCACGAAGGCCTTACGACCATTGGCATCGAACGTCATCGCGTTATCGAGGCGTTTTAAGGCATTGACTCTTTTCGCGTGAGAGGGCGAACATGGCAAAGCACAAGAATGGTAAGAAGCTCGATTATTTCGAGGCATTCGAAAAGCAGGCGGAGCTTGCGATTGCTGAGGCAAAGCTGCTCGTAGAGGTCATCGAAAACTACAAGGGCCCCGACAGCCTCGATGATTACATCGAGCGTGCGCACGAGATCGAGCACGCAGGCGATAAGCTCGTGCATTCGGTGTTTGACGCGGTCACGGTCGATTTCGTGACGCCCATCGATCGCGAAGACATCATTTCGCTCACGCAGAAGCTTGACGACGTGCTCGATTACATGGAGGGCACGGTACAGCGCTTCTATATGCTCGACGTGAAGGAAATGCATCCCAAGGCGGGCGAATTTGCGGAACTGCTGCTGAAGAGCTGCGAAAAGCTCGGCAAGGCGTTGGAAGATTTCGACGAATTCAAGAATTCGAAGAAGATCAACAAGCTCATCATCGATGTGGGATCGGTCGAAGAAGAGGCTGACGAGCTGTTCTTCCATACCCTGCGTGAGCTGTATTCGCATGGCGAGGAAAATCCGTTGTATGTGTTCGTGTGGGATAAGCTGTTCCAGCGCCTCGAGAACACGGCAGACGCTTGCGAACAGGCCGCCGACACCATGGGCACCATCATCATGAAGAACTGCTAGTCTCGCCATTTTTCCGACTGGCGAAATTGCCGATATTGAAAAGCCCCTGGCTGATGCCAGGGGCTTTTTTTGCTGCGAAATAAAAACCCTGCCCCCAGCCTAAGGATGAACCCACCTTCAATAGGTGGGTGCCCGCAACGAGGTTCAAAGCTTTCGTGCCAACAGGCGCGAATCCCTGTATCCCCGCGTAATCTAGGGCTCCCTGAAAAAATGCATCGGTCCATCGCAAATGACGGCTTTGGAAGCAGGGCCTGATTTGAGTATATCCGAGCATGGACGAAAGAAACCCCTTGAATTATTTTTCATTTCGGCATAGGGAGGCATGCCTCTTTGCAAAAGTGCGCGCTGGGCCGTTCCGTCATCTTCCTTTCGCGCTACGGCTGGGCAACGTTACCGCTCCCTTTCGCGCGGTTCTTCTTCCTGCGCTACAATGAACGGACGTTCGAAAATGAGGGAAGGGGTGCGCATGGCTCGCGCGAAAGACGTGGCGAAGCTGCTTCGCGGCGGCGTAAACGACAAAACTTCGCCGGCTCGTCTCGCCGAAATCATGAAGGCGCTGCGTCACGCGGAAATCGCGAAGGGCATTACGCCCGAAAAACTCGTAAGTTTGCTCGAGGAGCTCGGCCCCACGTTCATCAAACTGGGCCAGATTCTTTCGGCCCGGTCCGACATGCTTCCTCAGGAATACTGCAATGCGCTGCAAACCTTGCGTTCTTCCACCACGCCTGAGCCATTTTCGTTGGTGGAGCGTCGGTTGCGCGACCTTTACGACGGCGATTGGCACGATGTGTTCAGCGACATCGCCGCCGAGCCGCTTGGATCGGCTTCCATCGCGCAGGTCTATAAGGCGACGCTTGCCGAAAGCGGTGAAACCGTGGCCATCAAAATTCGTCGCGATCATGTGCGCCAAGACATGGTGCGCGACATCGCTCTCATGCGTCGCGCGTCCGACCTGCTCAACCTCACTGGGTCTACGATGATTCAGGGCGTTGACATCAATGTGGTGATCGACGAGCTCGATCGCACCGTGCGCGAGGAAATCGATTTCAACGTGGAACGCGAAAATCTCGAGCGCTTCGGTCGGGGTCTCGCCACTGAGCCCGGCGTCACGTGCCCGAAGGCATATGGCGAATACTCCGACGAGACGGTGCTCGTTATGGAATTCGTCGATGGCCTCTCGCTCGAGCATGCCGATGAGCTTCGCGAAGCGGGCTACAATCTGCGCGAAATCGGCGACCGCATCGCGAATTCATTCATGCGGCAAATGGTCGAAAACGGCTTCTATCACGCCGATCCGCATTCGGCGAACTTCATTGTGCGACCGACGATTTCCGATGAAGAGCGCGCTGCGGGGAAGAAGGATCCAGGCGAGGTCGTGTGGATCGACTGCGGCATGATGGGCGAACTTTCGCCTTACGAGCGCAGGCTGTTCTTCGAAATGATGAAGGCCATGATCGCGCAAGATAGCCACAGGCTCACGAATTTGTTCGTTGAGTGGGGGCGCGTGAAAGACGTGCCGGGCAAGAGCTTCGATTACGGCGCCCTTTTGCAAGATCTCAGCGCATTGGTCAACCGCTACAGCTCTGAAGACGCGCATTCGATGGATGTGGCGCAGCTGCTCAACGACATTATGGGCATCCTCGACCATGCGAACGTGATCATGCCCCAAAGTTTCGTGATGCTCGTGCGCGGTTTGGCGTCGCTGCAAGGCACGCTCATCTCGCTGTCGCCGGAAATCAGCATTCTGGCCGTGGTCGAGCGTTACGTGAAGAGCTACTTCGCGCGCAACTTCGACCTTATCGACGAGGCGGAAGACCGCGTGCTCACGTCGATGGCCGCGGCCGATAAGGCGTTGCATTTGCCCGAGCGTATCTCCAACGTGCTCGATATGACGGAAAAAGGACGCCTGCGCATCAAGTTCGACGTTGAGGCGCCGCGCCCCATGGAGAAAATCGGGCACATCATCGATCGCCTGAGCTTGTCCATGATTACGGCGGGCCTGTTCGTCGGATCGTCGCTGATTTATTCTGCAGGCATGGAGCCGAAGCTCTTCGGCGTGCCGGTGATTGGCTTTTTCGGCTTTATTGGCGCGGCGGTTCTGAGCGTGTATATCGTGGTGAAAATCCGAAAAGGGCAGTAGGGTTGGTTTTGCGCAATTGGGGCATTGGTGTTTCAAGGCGTATTGAAGCGATAGATGGGTGGAAGTTGGACACGCTGTTCACTGAAATAGAGAACGAGAAGAAATTCGCTGCTGCACCGCTTGCCGTGCGCATGCGCCCGCGCTCGCTCGATGAGCTTGCGGGGCAGGAAGACGCGGTGGGGCCGGGCAGTTGGCTCCATGCGGCAATCGAGGCCGATACGCTTTCGTCCATCATCTTGTACGGACCCGCAGGCACGGGCAAAACGAGCATCGCCCACATCATCGCTGAAACGACGCGCGCGACGTTTGTGGAAGTTTCTGCCATCGGCGGCACCGTCGCCGATTTGCGCCGCGAAATCGCTGCGGCGGAAAAGCGCCTGCTGGGCACGGGTGCCCGCACGATTCTGTTCGTGGACGAGATCCATCGCTTCAGTCGTAGCCAGCAAGATTCGCTTCTGCACGCTGTGGAGAATCGCACGGTGGTGCTCGTGGGTGCTACGACCGAAAACCCGTTTTTCGAAGTAAATTCTGCGCTTATCTCCCGTTCCCGCGTGATTGAGCTGCATTCGCTTTCCGATATCGATATTGAATGCATCGTGCGCCGTGCGCTCGCCGACGAGAAGCGGGGCTTGGCCGGTTCGTGCTCCCTTACCGACGAAGCGCTGGCAGCTATCGTGAACTTGTCGGGCGGCGACGGACGTTCGGCGCTCACCACGCTTGAGCTGGCCGCGGGCTTGGCCAAGGAAAAGGGTGCGCGCGATGCGGCCGAGCCGCCGTTTACCATCGACGCCGATATGGTTGAACTCGCCACGCCGCATCGCGCGCTGCCGTACGACAAGAATAAAGACATGCACTACGACGTGATCAGCGCGTTTATCAAATCGATGCGCGGCAGCGACCCCGATGCGGCGCTGTATTGGCTCGCTCGTATGCTCGATGGCGGCGAAGACCCGAAATTCATCGCGCGCCGTATCTTCATTTTGGCAAGCGAAGACATCGGCAACGCCGATCCCCAGGCTTTGCTCATCGCCGAGGCGGCCTTTAAGGCTGTTGAAGTGATTGGCATGCCCGAATGCCGCATCAACTTGTCGCAGGCCGCGACGTATATGTGCTTGGCCCCCAAAAGCAATGCGGCCGAAGCGAGCATCGACGCCGCCCTTTCGGAAGTACGGCATGGGCCGAAACGCGATGTGCCGAGCTATTTGCGCGACCGTCATCGCCCTGGTTCGGAAAACTACGGTGAGTATAAATACCCGCACGATTATCCTGGCCATTGGGTTGAGCAGCGTTATTTGCCCGAAGGCCTTGAGCGTGGGTGTTTCTATCAACCGAGCGAGTCGGGCTGGGAGGCCTATCGGGTCGATGCCACATCGCGCGATCGGGCCACGCGGGCCGCAAGGCCGTCGAAGGGCGAGTAACAAGCGGGGCGTATGATTGGCTTTATCGGGTCTGCGCGGCGAGGGTACTCAAAGCGGCAATGGCGATTGGTCGCCTGCGTCTGTCGGCCCGGCAATCGTTGAACAACGCTCGATGCGCCTCGTCTGTCGGCGTGGACCCGTCGCCCCGTATTGCGCTGCCGGCGTCGGGCTCCTCTTTAACGTTGCGGAAACGCCACGCTTCGCCCATGCGCGTCTTGCCGCGTGCTGCTATTATTCAAGGAAATCAAACGGGCGCCATAGGGGCGCGATATCGAAGGGAAACGCCATGGACGCTGGATTCATCTCGGAAGTCATTCTTCCCGTAGTGTTTGCGATTGTCGGCATCGCGCTTATTTGGGCAATCGTCGAGCTCGTGCTGGTGCTGCGTCGCACGCGCAAAACGGTGGAAACGCTCGAGACGAGTGTGAAGCCGATTATCGACGATGTGCAAAAGGTCGCAGCCGATGCCAAAGAAATGACCGCTTCCATCAAGCCCGCGATCGATCGCGTCGATCCTCTGGTCGAACGCGCTTCGCTGGCCGTTGATGCAGCGAATTTGGAAATCATGCGCCTCGACGGCATTCTGGAAAACGTCGATGCCATTACCGGTTCGGCGGCCTCTGCGACCGAGGCGGTCGACACCGTTGCGAATGCGCCGTTGAAAATCGTGAACGCCGCTTCCGAAAAGCTGCGCGAAGCCCTTTCGGGCAAGAAGGCGTCCGATGAGTCGGCCAAGCTTGCCGCCGCGGCCGAGGCTGCGGCGCCTGCCGAGTTCGCAGCTATCGAGGGCGACCAGGCGGCAACGTGCGCGCCTGAAGCCCATGCCCCCGAAGCCGCTGCCGAAAAGCCCGCCTCTGAGCCTGAGCCGCACACTGCTGGCGGCTACTTCACCTATGGCGCATCGAAGGAGGACTAGTCGTTTTGACACGCTCCGCTGACAGCGGTGAGCAAGAGCCGCAGTTGAAAGCCGTACGCGAGAAAATCGCCGCCGAGCGCACCGATGATGCGCGCCGCCATTTCTTCCAGGTGTGGATGGTTATAGGCGTTGCGGCGCTCGTCTATATGCTTGGTTTTGTCCTCGACGTGTTGTCCCTGCCGGTGGCCATTCTGGTGTGGACGATTGTTTTCGTGCTCGTGCTCCGCTCGCCCGTCGATGCGCTTGAGCGCCGCGGCGTTCGTCGCGGCTTGGGAACGACCATTGCGTTTGTGGGGATGTTCGCGGTGTTCGCCGCACTCATCGTGATAATGTTCTCGCCCATGTTCGGCGTGAACGACCAGTTCGCGAATATCTTTTCTGCGCTGCCCGTGTATGTTCAGGGGCTTATCGACTGGGCGAATTCGCTTTACGACAAGTATGCCTCGCTTCTGCAAGACGACACGGTGCGCAGCTGGATCGACGCGGGTTCGAAGTCGCTTGCCGATTGGGCGTCATCTGTCGCGAAGCAGTCTGCCAATGGCGTGGTGCTGTTCGGCACGGGCATCGCGAATGTCTTCATCGTTTTGGGCTTTGCGCTCGTGGTGGCGTTTTGGACGCTTATGGAATTGCCCGCAATCGATCGCGAGGTCGATCGGCTCGTGCCCGAGAATCATAAAGAAGAGGCCGACATGCTGCGCATAGCCTTCACGCGCATCATGGGCGGCTATATTCGCGCCACCGTGCTGCAATGCTTCGTCATTGGCATGGCGTGCGGCATAGGGTTCGCGGTGCTGGGCGTGCCGAATGCCGCCGCGTTGGGCCTGATCACAGGCGTTTTGAATCTGATTCCCGTCGTGGGTCCCTGGATTGGCGGCGCGGTTGCGGCCGTGGTCGGCCTGTTCGTGAGCCCCATTACCGCCGTGCTCGCGCTCGTGCTCACCGTATGCGTGCAGCAATTCGTGTACACGTTTATCGGCCCCAAACTCATGCAGAATTCGGTTGACGTGCATCCGGCAATCGTGATTGTGGCGTTGCTTGTGGGCGGTGCCATTGGCCAGAGCATGGGCGGCCTTATGGGCAATATCGTTGGCATGCTCTTGTCTATTCCGTTCGCCGCCATCGCGAAAACGGTGTTCGTGTACTACTTCGAGAAGAACACGGGCAGGCAGATCGTTGCCGAAGACGGCGTGTTCTTCCGCGGCAACCCGTCGGTTCTCGATGGCGAAAATGGAGAACCCGATGCCATGGCCGATGCGATTTCTCCCACGCCGAGCAAGCCATTCGTGCCCTCTTCGCTTGTCTCGGCTTTGAATTCCCATGGCGAAAAGGGCGCCGATACCGAAGATAAGGGCGGGGAATAGGCGAAAGCTGCTGTTTGTCGGCTTCGCCTACCGGCTCGCCGCTTCGTTCGATGCGGCTATTCGCCTTCCTTGGCAGGCTGCTTTTGCTCTTCGGCGGCTTTCGGGTCTTGCACCGAAGGCAGCGCCATAAACTCGGCAAACAGCGTTTGGACCTTTTTCTCGGCACGGGCGAAGCTCGCGTATGTGCCGGCCTCTTCGCGCTCGGACTCGCCGCTTGCGTCGGTAATCAGGCGAATGGCCCACTCGAAACGCCCCGCATCGTTTTTGCGAATGAGCGCTTCGCAGTCGAAACGGTAGCGGTATACGCCGCAAAACCAGCTATTTTCGGCGATTTCATCCCAAGGGGTATCGTCGAGCGGCTCGGGGACAAGGGTTTCAACGTCGGTATCGGTCATGGTAATTCCGTTCTGCATTGATGAATGTGCGCGTGGGCGCTTGAATAATCGCACCCCATGATAGAACATTTCGCGACGTATCGGCGCGCAACGAATCGCGCAAAGCGCGCGGCGCGGCGATTTCGCGCATTTTCCAGGGCAATTCATAGAATTCTCGCGACGTGGCAAGGTCTGGCGTGACGCGGGCGCGCGCGTTGGCTATCATGGGCCAGTTGGAAATGATCGGGCCTTGGGCCCGCTAGTCCGAAATATGAGAGCGAGACCTGTCCAATGAAGTACATGACTACAGCGGAAATTCGCGAGAAGTACTTGAAGTTCTTCGAGGAGAAGGGCTGCAAGCGCATGCCTTCTTCGTCGCTGATTCCCGACGATCCGAGCCTTTTGCTCACGAGCGCTGGCATGGTGCAGTTCAAGCCTTACTTCCTGCATCAAAAAGAACTCGACCCCCAATACATCGGCACCACGACGGTGCAGAAGTGCGTGCGCACCAACGACATCGACAATATTGGCGATGCGCGCCACCTTTCGTTCTTCGAAATGCTGGGCAACTTCAGCTTCGGCAAATACTTCAAGAGCGAGATGTGCGCTTGGGCGTACGAATTCTCGACTGAGGTGCTTGGCCTGCCGAAAGAAAAGCTGTACTTCACGGTGTTCGAAGACGACGACGAGACCATCGAGATTTGGAAGAACCTCGGCGTCGAAGACAGCCACATCTCTCGCTTGGGCGAAGACGACAACTTCTGGCGCGCCGGCCCCACCGGCCCGTGCGGCCCGTGCTCCGAGATTTACTTCGACCAGGGCCCCGAAGTCGGTTGCGGCAGCCCCGACTGCGCGCCTGGCTGCGATTGCGATCGCTTCCTCGAGTACTGGAACTGCGTGTTCACTCAGTTCGATGGCCAGGAAGACGGCACGCTTGCCCCGCTGCCTTCGAAGAACATCGATACCGGCATGGGCCTGGAGCGCATTGCGGCCATCATGCAGGGCGTCACGAACAACTACGACACCGACGTGTTGCGCAGCCTGATTGCTGTGGGTGAGCGCCTTTCCGGCAAGGAATACAAAACCGACGCCGCCGTCGACAAGTCGCTGCGCATCATCTCTGACCACAGCCGCTCTGTCACCTTCATGATTGCCGACGGCATTCTTCCCTCCAACGAGGGCCGCGGCTACGTGCTGCGCCGTTTGCTGCGCCGCGCCATCCAGAAGGCGCACACGGTGGGCATCGAGGGCCCGTTCCTCAACGAGTACGTCGATGAAATCGTGAAGCTCATGGGCGACGTGTACCCCGAAATCGTCGATAACCGCGAGCTCATTCGCCGCGTCATTCTTTCCGAAGAGGAGCGCTTCGGCGCGACCCTTCGCCAGGGCCAGGTGTATTTGGCCGAGGCGTTCGAGAAGCTCGAGGGCGATACGCTTTCTGGCGAGCAGGCGTTTACCCTGCACGACACCTACGGTTTCCCCGTTGAGGTTACCGAGGAAATGTGCGCCGATCGCGGCGTGAAGGTCGACATGGAGGGCTTTGAGCGCTGCATGGAAGCCCAGCGTGAGCGCGCTCGCGCGGCAAACGTGAAAGACGCGGAAGCCGCATGGAGCACGTACGGCGGCGTGCATGCCGACATTCTCAAAGAAGTTGGCGCTACCGAATTCGTGGGCTACGACCGCATGAGCGCAAGCTCGGGCGTTCGCGCGCTCATCAAAGAAGGCCAGCGCGTCGACTCCATCGCCGCGGGCGACACCGCCGAAATTGTGTTGGGCCTGACTCCGTTCTACGCCGAAATGGGTGGCGAAGTGGGCGACACCGGCGTTATCGAAGGCGAAGGCTTCAAGGCTGAAGTCGTCGATACCAAGGCTCCCGAAAAGGGCCTCACCTGCCACAACGTGAAAGTCGTCGAAGGCGAGCTCCACGTGGGCGACACCGTTCGCGCGGTTGTCGACGAGCTTCGCCGCAAGCGCATTTCGCGCAACCATACCTGCACGCATTTGCTCCATGCGGCGCTGCGCCAGGTTCTGGGCGACCATGTGAAGCAGGCTGGCAGCTACGTTGGCCCCGATCGCTTGCGCTTTGACTTCACCCACTTCGAGGGCGTAACGCCTGAGCAGTTGGCCGAGGTTGAGCGCGTCGCAAACGAGCAAATCATGAACGCCGTTCCCATGAGCACGTACGAGACTTCGCTCGACGCCGCTCGCGAGTCGGGCGTCACGGCTCTGTTCGGCGAGAAATACGGCGATACCGTGCGCGTCGTTGAGGCTGGCGAGTTCTCGCGCGAGCTGTGCGGCGGCTGCCACGTTGCCAACACTGCTGAAATCGGCTTCGTGAAAATCGTGTCCGAGAGCAGCGTCGGCGCGAACCTGCGCCGTATCGAGGCCGTGACGAGCTTCGATGCTCTGGCTTACATGAACAAGGTCGAGGAAGAGCTCAAGGAAACCGCAGCCGAGCTGCGCGTTCCCATGTTCGATGTTTCCGAGCGCACGGCGGCTAACATTGCCACCATCAAAGACTTCGAGGCTAAGCGCAAGGCTAACAAGAAGATGGCGGCCGAGGGCAGCATTGCCGAGCACCTCGAGAATATGGTGAACGTGGGCTACCCGCTCATCGTCGCCCGTATCGACGGTCTGGATGCTGGCGGTCTGCGCAACGCGTGGGATATTCTGCGTGGCCGCATGCCCGAGCCCGGTGCGTGCGTTATTGGCACCATCAATAACGACAAGCCCGTGCTCATGGCTGCCGCGACCGATGAAGCCGTTGCCGCTGGCTTTAACGCCGGCAACGTGATCAAGGCTATCGCGGGCAACATCAAGGGCGGTGGCGGCGGCAAGCCGACCATGGCTCAGGCTGGCGGCAAAGATGCAGCTGGCATTGACGCTGCGCTCGACGCCGCGCGCGAGCTTTTTGCAAAATAGTCTGGTAAAAGCCCCGTTCGCGGGGCTTTTTCG
>CAKUEV010000004.1 GCA_934646845.1 uncultured Slackia sp. | reverse complement strand
GAGCCCTGCGGTGGGGTTTTTCCTCCGCAGGGCTCGTTAGTCTGGTGAGCCTTTGAAAATGTCTTAGAACGGCTTAGAAAAGGCCGAATTTACGGAGCGCCCATACCACGAGCGTGACGAGGGCCAGAATAAATGCCCAACTAATGACGTAGCATCCCACTTTTTTCGACCGCGCGGCATCGAGCATCGAATCGTGCATGCTGCGGTGGTCTTTCAAAATTGCGGTGCGTCCCGAATCACGCGGAATCTTCACCTTGGAAGAAGGCTTCCAGGCTGAAGGGTTGGCGAGCACGGAAACGATGCTGTCGTTGTTGAGTTTCGGGTCGGGGCGAGAACCATCGCCTGCAGCTTTCGCAAAGGCTTTCAGGAATGTATTGAATTCGTCGGCGTAGCGCGGCGCGAAAGCGATAAGCGCGACTTGACCCCAATACGCGCCCGGGTCGGGCTCTTCGCTGTAGGCGGTAAAGCTCAACACGTAATGCAGCTCCCAGCCTTTCGCCGCCATGACGGCCGCGTTGTATGAATCGTGGTTGTTCAGAAAGCCGACCAGTTGCCCGTAAGGGTTTTTGAGCCACGCGATTTGCCGCTTCGAATCGTCGAGCACGAATTCGATGGTGCCAATGTCGCCCACTGCATTATCGGGGCCCGCGAGCGCGGCTCCAATTTTCTTATCTACGGTGGAAAAGCGAGCATACTCGCCAAAATATATATCGCCGGGCTTATGAGAGGTCATGCGGCGTCCTTTCGTGGTAGGCTGCAAAACGCATATGGATGAATGAATCGAATCGGAAGTGCACGAATGCAAATAGACGATCAACACACGAGTGTATACGACTTTGTGACCGATGGCACGCCCGCCGATGTGGTGGCGCGTTATGCCGCGCTAAAAACGCAAGCTTTGCACGCCGATTACGGGGACCTCGACCGCAATATCGTGGTTATCGACACTGAAACCACGGGCGTTTCCGAGCGAAAAGACGAACTCACGCAAATCGCAGCCGCCCGCCTCGAACGCGGCGAAATCACCGAATGGTTCGTGACGTTCGTGAATCCCGGCAAACCAATTCCCGATGAGATTTCGCACCTCACCAATATCTTCGACACCGACGTCGCCGATGCGCCTTCGCCCGTCGAGGCGTGCGAGCAGCTCGCGCAATTCGTGGGCGACGCCACGCTCGTCGCGCATAATGCCGCATTCGACCGCCATTTTGTGACGAAAAACGCGGGCGGCGCGTGTTTGAAGGAAAACCTCTGGATTGATTCGCTCGATTTGGCGCGCATCGCGCTTCCGCGACTGAAATCGCATCGCCTTATCGATTTGGTGCATGCGTTCGATGCTCCTATCTCGACCCATCGCGCCGATGCCGATGTTGAAGCGCTGTGCGCCGTGTATCGCATTCTTTTGGCAGCTGTGAACGACATGCCGAACGATTTGGTGGAATTCATTTCCAGGCTCACACCCCTTGAAGAATGGTCGACGGGCGCGGTGTTCTCGCTTATCGCGGCACAGCAGCGCGATCAGGCCCGATCGGCGGCGGGCGCGAAGACCGAAACCTTCCCGTTTTCGCTTTCGGCTATGCGCCGAGGCCGTTTTTCTCAATCAAATCAGGCAAATCAGACGAAACCGCCTTCCGAAAACCCTGCGCCTGGTGCTCTTTCCGAAGATTTGCCTATGGAATTTCCCGCAACCGAGGAAATCGAGGCGGCGTTTTCTCCCGATGGCCTGGTTGGCAGCCTGTACGAAGATTTCGAACCGCGCGACGAGCAGGTCGTTATGGCCAAAGAGGTGCTCAAGGCGTTTTCGACGAGCACGAATTTGGTGGTTGAAGCGGGCACGGGCGTCGGCAAATCGATGGCATACCTTCTGCCTTCAGCCCTTGGTGCCCTTCGCAGCGGGTCGCGCATCGGCGTGGCTACGAAAACCAATGCACTGCTTGACCAAATCGTTTATAAGGAATTGCCGCTGCTGAAAGATACGCTTGCCAAGGCTGGCGCAGGCGACCTTTCGTACGTGGCCCTGAAAGGCTTCTCGCACTACCCGTGCATGCGGAAGGTGTCGCATATCGTAAGCGACGGCGCGCGCACGGTGAATGTGACGGGCAAAGACGTAAGCCAGGCGCCCTCGATTGCCGCACTGCTTTCCTATATCGAACAAACCGAATACGACGACATGGATGGCCTGAAACTCGATTACCGTGTGCTTCCCCGCTACGCCATTACCACCACGTCGCGCGAGTGTTTGAAGCGCAAATGCCCCTTCTTTGGTCCACAATGCTTCGTGCATGGCCTGCGCAAGCGCGCCGAATCGGCGAACGTGCTCGTGACGAACCACTCGTTGTTCTTCTGCGACCTTGCGGCCGAAGGCTTCTTGCTGCCTCCGACGCGCTATTGGGTAGTCGATGAGGCGCATGGCGCCGAAGCCGAAGCTCGCCGTGCGCTCGCCGTGAAGCTCGATGCCGCCGAAATCGTGCGCCTTGCGAACCGCCTGGCCGCGACCGATGCAAAACGCAACCCCTTCGTGCGTCTTGAGCGCCGCGCTCCTGTGAATGAAGCGTCGATGCCCGAGGCAAGCTCGCTGTTCTATGGCCTCACTAAAAAGGCAGCCAAGGTCGGACGCATGTTCTCGGCCGACGCCATCGCCTTCTCTCATCATATGAAAGACCTGGTGGCGTGCGATACGAACCGCCAGAATCGCAACTACGAGAATATCGAGCTGTGGATCAACGACGAGGTGCGTGCGAGCCAGCAGTTTGCGGGCCTGCGCGAATACGGCAAGAAATTCCAAGAGTCGGCCGAAAAGCTCGTCGCGGCGGCCAGCGAGCTCGTCGCATTCCTCGAGGGCGTCGATGGCGTGGCCGACGTGCAGCGCGATGTCGCCACAGTGGTTATCGACGCGAAGGGCATGCTGCAGGCGTGCGACCTTATTCTGAATAAGGTCGACCAGAATTACGTGTACGCGGCGAAGCTCTCGCGTAAACCCGAGCGCGTGGCCGAATGCCTTGAGGCCCTCATTGTGAATATCGGCGCCACGCTCGACGAGACGCTCTATGAGAAAACGCATTCCGTGGTCTACGCGAGCGCAACTATCGCTGTCGGCGACGATTTCAAGAACTTCCTGAGTGCTATGGGTCTTGGTGAAACCGAGGAATCGCAGGCGAACACATGCATGCTGGGCTCGAGCTACGACTTCGACGAAAACATGCAGGTGCTTGTGCTTACCGATATTCCCGAGCCCAACCAGCCTGGCTACCTTGAAACCCTCGAGGATTTCCTTACCCAAGCACATCTCGCCCAAAATGGAAGCATGCTCACGCTGTTCACGAATCGCCGCGAGATGGAAGAGTGTTTCGGCGCCGTCGACCCTTCGCTGAAAGAGGCGGGCCTGCGCCTCGTGTGCCAAAAATGGGGCGTTTCCACGAAGGGCTTGCGAGACGACTTCCTGAAAGACGAGCATTTGTCGCTGTTTGCCTTGAAGAGCTTCTGGGAGGGTTTCGATGCCCCCGGCGCCACGCTGAAAGGCGTGGTTATTCCAAAGCTGCCGTTCGCCAAACCGACCGACCCGCTGTCGTGCGAGCGCGCCGTGCGCGATTCAAGCGCGTGGTCGCACTATACCCTGCCCCAGGCGGTTATCGAGGTGAAGCAGGCGGCTGGACGCCTTATTCGCTCGCAAACCGATTCCGGCACCCTTGTGCTGGCCGATAAGCGTTTGGTTACGAAGGGCTACGGAAAGGTGTTCTTGCGCTCTCTTCCGTCGAAAAACATCGTGAAATGCACGCGCGCCGAGGCTATCGAGGCGCTGCGCCGAGGCGTTGTGGGCTCTGCGATACAATAGCGGCATGAAGAAAAAAGTGCATAACGGGGGTCACCACGGCATTGCGGCCAATCTCCATTTGAAAAGAAATACGAAGGGAACGTCCAACGAGCTGTCGCTTTCGGTGCTCGGTGGCTTAAGCGCGCAAAAAGACGAGGAAGATGCGTCGCTGGGCGGTTCGGGCGCTTCCCCCTCATTCACCATGCCTCACGTTTTTTCGGGAAAATCGAAGCGTTCGCAGAGTACTTCCTCGAAAAAACAGCCTATTACAGGCGCCGACGTTGCGGGAATCGCCCTATCGATTTCCGACCGCCGCAACACGAGCGCCCAGGCGCGAGATCGCGCTCTTGCGAACCCAGAAGCTGAAATCAAACGCCGCAAAACCGCGCGCCGCGCATGGCGCGCTATGGGGCTTGTGCTGGCGCTTGCGGCATTTGCGGGCGCTTCTGCATTTGCGGTGCACGTGTTCTCGGAGGCTTACGAAAACAATCAACAGCATAAATCGCTGCTCAGCCAAGGCTTCGAAGAGCTCATGTCGGCCGACGAGGTCGTGCTTGCGGCCGATGATTTGGTGGTGGCTTCCTTTAACGACCTCGATGAATCGAAAATCGCCGATACGGTCGCAACGTTTTCCGACGTGAATGTGAAGCTCTCTGCGGCGAAATCGTTCGCTGATTCGGCCAAGGAAGGCGTTACCGGCGATGATGAAAAGGCCGCCGATCAGCTTGCCGCATCGGTTGATGCGCGCAAGAGCATGCTCGAGCTCGCCGAAACGATTCTGACCGAGGAGCAGGCCGCCAAGCAGGCTTCGAGCCTTATGGCCTCGTGCTGGGAAAACGTGCTCGGCGCCGATGCACTTCTTCGGGAAGCCGCCGAATTGGTGACCGATACCAGCGAGGAAAACACGCGCGCGTCGCAGAAGAAATGCGAGCAGGCGCGCGAGCTTTTGACGCAGGCCTCAAGCCTTTTCGCCCAGGCGCAAAGCTTGTATCCGGCCGATTACGGTCCTTTCGATGAATACATCGCCACGCGACAGCAGTCAATTAACTACGCCATTGCATCAGACGAGGCGATTTACCTGCAAGATAAAGCGACCGCCGATTCGAACAACGATAAATACAACGAATGCGATGCCGCCGCCGCTGAGCTTGCCGCCCAGCTTCCGAGAGATGCGACGGCGCCCATTGTGGCGGCGCTTGACGAATCGCTTGCCGATTCTCGTCAGCAATATATGGAAATACGTGCCCAGGCGGCTGCGTGCGATGCGTTTCTTCGTGATTATCTCGGCATTCGTGACTGATGGAGTATACTTTCAAACGAATATGCCCACATCCTGACGAATGATGTCTGTGAAAGGTGCAACATGAGCACACCAATGGATCATATAGCGTACCTCTCCCAAGAAATTGGCCCGCGTCCTGCGGGGACCGAAGAGGAGCAGCAAGCGGCGCTCTATATCACCGAGCGTTTGCAGAAAGAAGCCCATCTGTCTGCGCAAATTGAAGACTTCACCTGCAATTCCAACGCGCTTATGACGCCGATCATTTGCTATGCCGTGGCGATTGTCGCGGTGCTGCTCGGCATCATTCTGCCCGTTATCGCCATTCCCGCCACGGTGCTGGCCCTGGCGGCGGCCGCAATTGCGATTTGCGAAGCGCTCGACCACCCCATTCTTTCCCAGGTGTTCACGAAGGGCGTGAGCCAGAACATCATCGCGAAATATGAACCCACCCAATCGAGTGATGCGGCTGGTTCGCGTCGTCGCAAGGTTATCGTGGTGGCCAATTACGATAGTGGCAAGGTGCGTCGCGAAACTGCCGGCGTGTTCGTTCGCGCGTTGCGCCCTCTGCGTTATGGCGCTTTGGGCGGCATGGTCGTCGCTTCTGTGTTCATGCTTCTGCGTGGTGTGGTACTTTCCGAAGGCGTCGCTTCTTTGGTGCTCGCTGTGCTCTCTGGCGTGTGCCTTGTTCCGAGTGCCATTCTGCTCGTGTGCGCCCTGCTCGAGAAATTCGGCCCCTTCACCGAGGCTGCGAACGACAACGCTTCCGGCATTGCCGTTATGCTCGAGGTTGCTCGTCGCCTTGGCAACGGAGAGGTTTCTGCCGATGCGCCCATTACTACGGGCGAAGATGTGTCTTTCGCCACCGAGAAGCGCGAGCCGTCGAGTATCTCTGACAACTTGGTGCAGCTGAAAGACGCCCCCATCGTTTCCGATGTGGCGCAGCAGCGCAAAGAAACCATGGCCGCGCTGACCGGTGCTCCCGAAGGACCGCTTGCCGAGGTTGCTGCGAAAGCCGTTGAGCTGAACGAAAAGCACGCCCAAGAAGAAGCCGCCGCCGACGCGCGCGCCGCATACGAAGAGCGCATGCGCGCTCGCCACGAAGCCGAGGCCGCCGCAGCTGAAGCCGCACGCATTGCTGAAATGGAAGCGGCAAGCGCCGCTGCGGCCGCGAACGCGAGCCGTCCGGCCGCTGTGCCCGATTGGTACAAGAAGGCAACCGAAAAAGCCCGCGAGAAAATGGCCGAATCGAATGAGCAGGCCGCAGCGAACGACACGTATCGCTCTCGCTTTGCCGATTACCCGTCGGCTGGTTCCCAGCCAAGCGCGCCTGCCGAGTCTATGAAGGTCGAAGAAGCGGCCCCTGTCGCCGCTGAGACCGTTGTGGCTCCCGTCGCTCCTATTGCCGAGCCTCAGGCTGTTGCCGTTCAAGATGCCCCTCAGGAAATTGAGGCTCCTAAGCCTTCCGCCGATATGTATGCCGTAAAGGCTGCCGAGCCCGTTGCGGCCGAATCGCCCATCGCTGCGGTCGCGCCCGTCCAAGAGGCCGAAACGGCTCAGTCAGAAATCGAGGTTGCGCCCGTCGCGGCTTCCGAAGAACCTCTTTTTGAATCTGGCGAACCCCAGCAGCCCGCCGCCGACAAGGCTCCCGTGAGCCCCGCGGCTGCTACGACACGCCTGCCTCAAATGATGTATTACCAGCCGCCTGCCGATCGCTCCGCCGTGCAGGCTGAGCGTGCGACCACGCCGCGCGTGATCGTCGAGGCAACAGCGGCCGAAGCCGTGGATATCGCCGTGGATGAAAAGGTTGCGGCCCAGCAATCGGGCATCGCCGCATACGAGGCGGCTATCGCGGGAAGCTCCAATGCGCCAGCGACCGCCGAAGGCGTGGTTTCCGCGCAGCCTGCTGCGAAGGTCATTTCCGCAAACATTCCCGTGGTCGATTTGCCGCGTATCGAGCTGCCCCCTATGGTGGCACCCGAACCGAAGCCTATCTCGTTCGACGAACTGCGCCAGCGCGCGCCGCTTGCCAGCGCCGCCGAGAATCGCGGCACCGAAGCCGCCAAGAGCCTGCTTTCGACGTCGGTTCCCCAAATCGAAACCCCGGCAGCTGGTGCGACGGTCGCCATGCCTTCTATGTCGTCGGCGAATGCTGCCGGCGCTGGTGCGTACGAAGTGCCCTCAGCCGCGCAGCGCTCCAACGTGAGCCTCACTGGCTCGTTCGCGGCTATTAGTTCCATTGGCGCCGAGCCTGTGGGCGACGAGCTGCTCGAGGGTGTTGAGCCTGAAGATATGTATATCGACGACGCCGACGATTCGGCCTATCAGAGCGACTTCACCGAGACGGGCGCGTTCGCCGGTCCCGGTTATGTCGAAATGCCCCAGTCGCGCGTTGGCAAGTTCTTCGGCAAATTCCGCCGCAAGAAGAAAGAAGAAGAGGAAAGCGCTTCTGAATGGCTTGGCGTGGGCGACGATTTCGATGCTCGCGAAGTTGGAAAGGCCCGTGGCGGTTGGGAAAGCTTCCGCGACGAAGAAGACGACTGGAATGGCGGCGCGTTCTCGAACATGCGCGCCCGCGTTCTGGGCGAGGCGAATGCGCCCGCTTCTGAAGAAGCCGCGGCTTCGGTCGCTGCTCCTACGGCGGCTCCCGACGTTCAGCCTTTGTCGCAAGGTGCGTCCGTTTCTTCCGACTCGTTCGCTTCTGCCTACGAGGCTGCGCTGCGCCATGCGGCATCTGAGGGCGACAAGATTGAAACCGCCGAGGAAATCCAGCAGATCTACTCGTTCGCGGCTGGCGACATTAACACCGAAGTATGGTTCGTCGCATTGGGTTCTGAGCTCGCCAACAACGGCGGCATCAAGGCGTTCCTTGCCGAGCATGCCCCCGAGATGCGTGGCGCCGTTATTGTGAACCTCGAGGCGCTGGGCGGCGGCACGCTTTCCTACCTTGAGCGCGAGGGCGAGCTTTCTCAAGCCAAATGTTCGCCGCGAATGAAGCGCTTCATCAAGAAGGCGTCTCAGGCGTCGGGTGTACAGCTGGCGAGCGCTTCCATCGATTGGAAGGAAAGTCCCGCAAGCTATGCTGCGAAGCATCGCATGCAGGCGATGTCGCTTGTCGGCATGGATGGATATGCCCCCGCGCGTTATGCGCAGGCGAACGACATGGTCGAAAATATCAATTCCGAGAATGTCGACGCAGCAGCCGATTTCGTTGTTGAGCTGCTGAAGAATATCTAGCCTTTGAAAAAGCCGCCATTCGGCGGCTTTTTTGTTACCCCAGGCGATTCTTGTTCTCCCGTGAGGCGAATCGCGAGGTCAGGGGGTGGGAAATACGGTATTATATGCCAGTACTCAAACGGTCTCTCGAAAGGCCGTTGTGTTAAGGAGCGCCTGAAGGGCGCTTGCCAAATGAACCATTGGAGGTTACTTATGGCTATCGAGGCTTACTGCGTTAAGTGCAAGGCTAAAAAAGAAATGCAGGATCCGGTCGAGGGCGTCACCAAGAACGGCAAGCCCATCACCAAGGGTAAGTGCCCCGATTGCGGAACCACCATCTGCCGCATTGGCGCCGCAAAATAAAGCATCACCAAAGCCCCGCAAGGGGCTTTTTTAGTGCGATCTGTTGTGACCTGTTTCAATCCGCTACAACCTATTAAATGCTCGCAGCGTTAAACAGGTCCATGAGTCCCGCTCACCGCTCGAAAAAATAGGAAGGGAAGATTAAGCCCTATCCGCCCCAAAGACAGCGAGCGGAAGCCAGGTGCCTCAGATTACCCCGCCGCATGGCCAAGCGTACTTTGGTACGCGCCGCGCCATGCACAAGGGGCGAGATGAGGTGCCCGGCTTCCGCGCAGCGTCAGGACGGCTCAAACGAAAAAAGTGCCGTTCGTTAGAACGACGCAATAAAGACTGGAGCGGGCATAAGGGACTCTGGGCTCGCTTGCGCGAGCCCGACCCCTCAGGCTAAAGCCTTCAGGCGAATTCCTAAAAACCGCCCACTGGGCGGTTTTCTTGACGGAATTCCACCTCATCGATTCGTGTCCCGCTACGATGTCGTAAATAAAAAAGGCAAAGGTAATTTACCTTGGCCGAAGCATTTCTGGAGCGGGCAACGGGACTCCGGAAGCGCTGCGCGCTTCCGACCTCGTCGGGCTTACGCCCTCCTCGCGATTCGCTAAAAACAGCCCACTGGGCTGTTTTCTAAACGCAAATCGACCTCATCGGTTCGAGTCCCGCTACGATGTTGTAAATAAAAAGGCCAAGGTAATTACCTTGGCCGAAGCATTTCTGGAGCGGGCAACGGGACTCGAACCCGCGAGTGTCAGCTTGGGAAGCTGATGCCTTACCACTTGGCGATGCCCGCATGAAAACTTGATTAGTATAGCAAAAGAAGCGCGCCTATGCGGAAATAATACACGGCAGCGGCAAATCGTGCGGCTCAGTTGGGACGCAATCGACTCGCTGAGCCTCAAACGCGACACCGATGATTTCGACAGACGCTTCCGGGGCTGTTTCACGTGAAACGAGCCCAAGAAATTCGTCGTAGTTTCCGCCTCCGTATCCAAGGCGTTGGAAGTCGTTATCGAAAGCAACCATAGGAACGATCACGGCGTCTATGAATCCTGGCGCACAGACGGGAAAGCGTGAAAGCGTCTGGTCGTCTTCCGTAAAACGCTTAAGAGGGCTCGCGATGAAGGGGGCGCCGCCATCTTTCCAGGCTTGATATTCAACCTTGCGCATATACATTCGCGGGGTGGCGCCTTTTTCATTCATGCATGGGAATACGATATCGAACACATGTTCGTAACCCCATTCAATGAACTTGGTCAGGTCGACTTCGCTCTTCATTGCCGAATATACCGCGATCGTTGAGCCCGTTCGAAGATTTGTGAGCCGATCTGCGAGCTTTTGACAGATGGCACGCGACGCTTCCGCGCGCGATGAGGCGGGTATGGCGTCCCGCCGGGCTAGCACCTCTTGGCGGAGCTCTCGTTTGATATGTACCGCGTCGTTTTGCATGGTCGAAGTATAACGCAGTGCTCAATAGGTAAAGGAATCGTTCCGGCCCCGACGCATGCTTAAGTGCGATGTATCGACTTGCTAGGGCCCCGATCGGGCATGGCGTCTCGACTAAAGCGAATACCGCTTGGCGACATGCTTCATCCCCGTCGCCTTTGCCCTCGTGATGCCATTCGAGCGGCTTGCAAATTCCATTCCTTGCGAGAATGAATACAAAACACCAGGTCGCAGCTAAATTAAAAAACTTTTTAAAAAAGTCTTTGCAAATAGTTGGAAAGCTTGTTATTATAGACGAGCTGACAAAGCAACGCGCCGTTACCTCAGCTGGATAGAGGGACTGACTACGAATCAGTACGTCGGGGGTTCGAATCCCTCACGGCGCACCACTTGAATGTTAAAACCGCTCACATGAGCGGTTTTTTTATACCAAGCTCTCCAATGTCGATTTATAAGGCAAAAGGGCTTCTATGGGTTCTGCTGCCAGTCATTCTATGTCTGCACCAAGCTCCCCAATACTTAACGCTCGTACCTTGAGCCCTGCATTCATATGTGTCTTCGATGCCTGTTGCGCCTCACGCCCCGCTGCGATTTTCTTCCTCTTGCATCGAATTATCCGAGTTGATACGTGGGAATATGCGACAATAATGGCCACTATGTTTGGAGGTGCTATGGCTTTGTTTGGTTCATCGGAAAAAAAGGCCACAGCACGTAGTAGGGATCTTTTTGCCGAAGCGTACCGGCAGGCAGGCGTGAATGTGCAAATCTTGCTGCGCGTCACCGATCTTTACCCCGTCTATATCTCCAGCAACTTCGAACGCGTTTTTGGCGTTGAACCCGAGCGTATGGAAGACGATGTGGAAACGCTTCTCCGTTTCGTCGTCGAAATCGATCGCGTTCGCGTGAAGAACAAAATCTTGCAATGGAACCGAAGAGCGCCCCTTGTGACGACGGCTTCGTATGTCATGCCGAACAGCGGCGAAGAGAAGCTTTTCCAGCTGCGGCTTACAAGCGTGCTCGAGGGAGCTTACGTTCTTATGGCGCTCATCGACATCACGGCGGTTAATGCCAAGGTGCAGCAGGCAGCGGCCGAGCGCGACAGGGCTCTCGCCATGGCACAAGACCGTACCGACTTCTTAAGCCAGATGAGCCACGAGGTTCGCACGCCGCTCAACGGCATTAAAGGCATGATTTCTCTCGCTATGCAACATCCCGATGATACATCGCGCGTCAAAGACGACCTCGCCCGCGCCGATGAGCTTTCATCATATTTGCTTATGCTCATCAACGATGTGCTCGATATGAGCCGATTGAATAGCGGTCGCACGGAATTGGAGGCCAGGCCGTTCGATATGCGTGTTGTGGCGGCTGAAATGGAATATATGTTCTCGTCGCAGGCGGAGGATAAAGGCCTGAATTACACCGTGACATGCGAGGGCTGTCCGGTCCATTTCGTGGTAGGCGATAAGATGCGCCTGAGCCAGGTTATTGTGAATTTCATCTCGAACGCGTTTAAGTTCACGCCCGAAGGCGGCGATATTAACGTTACCTTCCGCGAGATGCGCGTGGGTGACAACACGGTGTCCTATGTCATTCGCGTGCACGATACAGGAAAAGGCATGGACCCTCGTTTCGTACGACGCATTTTCAAGCCTTTCGAGCAAGAAGATAAATCCATTGCTCGCCGCTATGGGGGAACCGGCTTGGGAATGCCTATTGCGAATGGTCTCGTTGAACTCATGGGCGGGCAAATCGTCGTAGATACCGAGCTGGGCAAAGGCTCCGATTTTATGGCGTATATCCCATTTAAGAAAGCCACCCATGAGCAAGTGGAGTATCTCGAGCGGAAAAAGGAAACCCTTGAGCTGTGGAAGGAAAGCGCCAATTCCGATATTGAATACGATTTCAACGGGCGGCGATTCCTTCTGGCTGAAGACAATGCGATCAATGCCATGATTACCACTGAAATGCTCAAAGTGCGAGGTGCCGTTGTTGATGTTGCGGATGATGGGCCTGTGGTGGTCGATATGTTTGAAAAGGCGAAGCCTGGCACCTATGACGCCATTCTCATGGACATTCAAATGCCTACGTACAACGGATGGGAGGCGGCGCGCCGAATCCGCGCCCTCGCTACGCCCGAGGCCGTAATCATACCAATTGTTGCGCTTTCGGCGAACAATGACGCCGAGGACGCACGCGCGTCTCGTGCAGCGGGCATGAATGGCCATGTGGGCAAACCCATCGATTTTAATGAACTGAAAGCGCAACTCGCCGCCGCTTCGGCCGAGATGCATCTTAGGGGGGGGGCGACTAAATGATCGTTGAACGTTCCAAGGCTATTGTGGCCGAAGTCGGTAAAGCGCTGCTTGGAAAGCGCGATGTGATCGAAAAAACGCTTATGGCGATTTACGCGGGCGGTCACGTGCTGCTTGAAGACGTGCCGGGAACGGGTAAAACCACGCTTGCCCTCGCACTGTCCCGCGCGCTCGACCTCGATTACAAGCGCGTGCAGTTCACGCCCGATACCATGCCTTCCGATATCACGGGCTTCTCGGTGTATGTGCGCCACAAGGGCGAGTTCCAGTTCAATTGGGGCGCCGTGAACTGCAATTTGCTTCTGGGTGACGAAATCAATCGTACGAGCGCCAAAACGCAGTCGGCGCTGCTCGAGGTTATGGAAGAGCACTCGGTTACTGTTGACGGCGTTACTCATCGCGTGCCTCAGCCGTTCGTCTGCATTGCTACCGAAAACCCTGTAGGCTCTATTGGCACGCAGCCTTTGCCCGACAGCCAGCTCGACCGTTTCATGGTGCGCCTTTCCGTGGGCTATCCATCCACGGAAGACCAGGTGGCTATTTTGAAGGCCAAGCGATACAGCAATCCGCTCGACGACATCCAAGCGAAAATATCGCGGGACGATTTGATTGAAATCCAGAATTACCTGGGTAACGTTTTTATTTCCGACACGGTGCTCGACTATATCGTCCATCTATGCGAACGCACGCGTGAACTTGAACTGGTTCAGCTGGGTGTAAGCCCGCGCGGCGTGTTGGCTCTCGCCCGCATGGCGCGCGCATGCGCCATTATGCGCGAGCGCGATTTCGTGGTGCCCGAGGACGTGCGCGAGGTTTTTCATGCCGTCTGTTCCCATCGTCTTATGCTGAAACCCCAGGCACGCATTGAATCCATTTCGGCCAACGATATTTTGGATCAAGTGCTTGACGAGGTGCTGGCACCTTCCATGGATAAAGCGTACGGTCGCGCATAGGCGCGCGCAAAGGCGAAGGGCGCGGTTCAGTATGCTGAAGAATAAGGTCGTGGCGATTTTTGCCTGCATAGTTGCAGGCTGCTCGTTCATTGCGCTGAATACCCCGACGTCGCTCGGCGTTTTCATTATTACGCTCTGCGCCCCCGTGTTTTTCGCCGTCGATTCTCGCCTTATGGCACGCCGTATGAAAATCAGTTTTGAGCTTTCGCGCGCATGCGTTGTGGGAATGGACCAATGCTTGCGAATCGAAATTGTCAGGCGTCGCGGTCTTCGCGGCCGCATTGACATGGTATTTGAATGCAAGAATCGCTTCACGGGCGTCACGGTCGATATGCCCGTGACGCTTTGCCCTGGCCAGCGCGACCCCGAACGTTTCGATGTGCCTTTGGACACTTCTCGCGTGGGCCTCGTGTCTATCACATTGAAGAAGGCCACGCTCATCGATGCGATCGGCACCGACTGTTCAATGCTTCCCTGCGCATTCGATGGGAGCTATGCGGTGTATCCGCCGATTCCTCAAGTTGATGTTTATTTTGGCCGCCTGGTTCAAACCGATTCATCGAATTCCACGTATGACAAGTATAAAAAAGGGCGCGACGAAAGCGAAGTGTTCGATTTGCGCGACTTCCGTCGGGGCGATGCGATGCGAACTGTGCACTGGAAGCTGTCTGCTCGCTTTGAAGATTTGGTCGTTCGCGAGGCTTCGCGCCCCGTCGACTCGCGAACGATTCTTATTTTTGGCGGCATAGTGCCAACCGATGAGAGCGAGGAAACCAAGGCGGCGCTCAATTCTGCAGCTTCGCTGTTTGTAGGCATTAGCCAGTCGCTGCTGCATCAAGGCGTAGCGCATACGGTGCTGCGCAAAATTAATGGTGCGGTCGATATGCGTCCTATTGAAAACGAGGGCGATTTCAACACGATGATTGACGAATTCATCGCGCTCCCGCTTGCTTCCGACGCGGTATTTGATGCAGAGGAAGAAAAGCAGCTTAAAATGATGCGCCAATATTCGAAGATTATCGTAGTGACGAATCTTCTTCAGAATGCGGAGCCTGCGTGCATGAGCGCGCATGGAGACCTTACGGTGGTTATGGTGGGCGCGCATAATGCGAGCTCTTTAGCCGAAAGCCGCCTGTATCGCATCATTGCCGTTTCGGCCGATTCGGTTGGCACGAGCGTCAAGAAGTTGGAGCTGTAAGCTATGGCCGAAACGACGAGCGCGCGCATTCAGGTTTCCGAAGGCCTTCCTGCGCCCCGAGAAAAAACCTCGCATATTGTTATCGATGCGCTATGTGGCGCGATACCCTCCATGCTCTATGCCGTTGCCATGCCGCTTGTGGCCGCATCGGCATCCACTGTGCAAGTTGTCGAACTCATGGCGATTGCCGCCGTTTTTGTCGCGTGCCTCTTGAGTGTAACCAATAGAGCGTCAACTGTTTTTCAGGCGTATCGCGTGCCCGTGCTTGCCTGCGTAATTGCGGCGTGCATACTTGGCATCGTATTCATCCCGTCTGCACGCGAAGCGGCGTTTGCTGTGGTGAATTGCACGCTCTCGCACGCCAATGAGGAATTCAATGCGTATTTTGGCCTGCTTGCCAATGGGCAAACGGTAGCGACGTCGTCCATGTTCGCTGTGCTGGCGGGCGTGCTCGTGGGTGTTGCTTCGTGGGCGTTTTCACGAGTGCGCACCTCGAGCGCGGTGTTGCTTGCCGTCGTGCTCTATGGCGCGGCCTCGATGCGCCTGAATATGGGAATGGCCACGGTCGGTTCTTTTCTCGTCATAACCGCCTGGCTGATTCAGTGCCGTTTTTCGCAACTGCGTTATTCGAAACTCACCACTTCTTACTTCGTGGTGCTTATCATGCTCATTTTCGTTTTGAATTTCGCCATTATGGCTGCCGCTTCGATTCTCTATAAGCCCGTGCCCCAAATCTCGCATGCGTCCCAATCAATTGAAAGCGCCCTCGATCGAGCGCGCTTTGGCTCCGATTCGCTGCCTCAGGGAAATCTTGCCAAGGCATCGACCATGAACATTGGGTCCGAAGACTGCCTTGCCGTTCATTTCGACGGCGTGCCGTCGGGTGACATGCTGCTTCGGGGATTCACAGGCGCGACGTTTGAAGATGGCGAGTGGAAGGCTCTTCCTGAAAGTGCTTTCGAGGGCAATTGGCACGGAATGGTGCCGTGGCTTGCTGACAGCGGTTTGCAGCCGAGTTTCCAGCGTGCCGCATTCGACGATGCCCGCGCCGCTGCGAGCGAGGGAGGCGTATCCACGAAAACGATGCGCGTCGCCGTGCACGATGCCTCCACGCGTTATGTGTATGCACCCGCCAGCGCTCGCTCGCTCAATCGCGGCGATGTGCAGGCGAATCTCGACGGAACCATTCTGAGCGGCATGGTTGGCAAAGGCGCGTATGTCGTGGAATATGACGACGTAGCGTCGAGTGAAGTGCTTGCCGATGCGGCTTTTCTTTCTGAGGATGAGACGGGCTATGCCCGCGCCGAAGCGGTGTTCTCCGCATTCTCGAAAGAGCATTACCTCGATATTTCCGCTGACGATGCCGAAGCGGTGCGCACGTATATCTTTAATGAAGAAACATGGGACGAAACCGCCAGCGATTCGACGTATGCGGTGGTGAGTCGTGTGCGCACGATGCTGTCAACGGTTGCGAGCTATGACGAAGATCCCATCGATGCTCCTCGGGGCACCTCTTTCGCGTGGTGGTTTTTCTCGAACGCCCGCGAGGGCAATTCTGCCTATTTTGCCACGGTTGCCACCATGGCTTTCCGCGAACAGGGCATTCCCGCACGATATGTCGAAGGGTACCGTGTGGGTACGGAAGAGCGCGATACGGCGCGCGACAGTAATGGGGACGTGCTGCTTGGCGCGAAGCAGGCGCATGCCTGGTGCGAGGTTTATATTCAGGGTATCGGCTGGACCCCTATTGAAGTGACGCCCGGTTTTTACAACCAGGCCATTCAGCCCGATAACGTCGTCGATGTGGGCGAGGCCTACAGCAGCGGCGCCCATGATAATGTTGCGAGCGATACGGCGGTGGCGGGCGATGTCGGCGAAGGGCACGGCGAGAATTTCCAGCCTCGATTCTCGCCACTGGTTTTGGGTGTTTCTTTTGCGTGCACATGCGCGTTTATCGTCGTGCTGTTGGTGGCCGTGCTGTTCGCTCAGCGCCAAGCACGCCGCATCTATCGCGACCGTCGATGCTCGAGCGAAAAGCAGAGCGTGTGCGTGCCCGCGCTCTATGGCTTTATGGCGCAGGTTATGGCGGTGGGATGTCCAGAGTTCGACAAGAATCGCCCGCTCGATTGCGTGCAGCGTTTCGAGACCTCATTTTCTGGCATCGATTCGCTGGAATACCAACGCGTTATTGGGCTGTATCAAACCTATACGTTTGGCGGCCGCGACTTGCGTCCTAATGAGTTGCGCACGTTACGCCGTTTCGATGAGCGCCTGCATGGCGCGCTGCCTAAGTCTAAAAACGCGCTCGATGCCATGGTTCGATACTTCGGGAATGTCTTATAGGTGATTATTGTGGCGAAGCATATGAAGCAAACAACAAAACCAGCGCCGCGCGGCACAACGCAGAAACGCATTGCGGCGGCAGCGATTTCGGTGGCGTTTACAGGCGTCGTAGGTGCAGGGGCGGTCGCGTTTTCCCAGCCCGATCCCGATTTCGACCCCTCTCAATTCACCTCGTCCTATAATCATGGCGCAGAAGATACCGAAACCGGCTATCGGGCACAAGATTCGCAAGTCGATTCGCAAGCGAACCGCCACGGCGAAAATGAAGAGGAAAAAGATGGCGCCGTCAAGGAAAACGAAGCAGACGATGACGCGTTTTCGCAGGCTCCTATCAACGACCGAAGCGGCACCACGGTATACAATGTCACGGATGGCGCCCAAGGGTCTGTAACTACAGCCACCGGCAACGGCAACTCGGGCAACGCCGCCGATGCGGCGCCGGGCGCGAGCAGCGGCAATAATGGATCGGCCGAAAACGGCAATGGCTCCGCCGGAGGCGTAAGCGGAGGCGGCAACAGCGGTGTCAACGGGGGCGGTTCCACAATCTATCCCGCAAACCCAACGGCGAACTCGTACAAATACCTGAAAGACGACCCCATTCCCGAGAAGTATCCCCCGAATGGCGATACGACGTTTTACCGACCCTACGACGGCAATGCCTCCTTTGAAAACGTCGACCCTGACGATGTGAAGGTCAGCGTTAAGGAAGACGCGTTCTATAGGGGTCAGAAGCTCGATGCGTGGACGATTTTCTGCGGGCTCGACGCATATTTTGATATTGGGAATTTCGATTTACGCTATTTCGGCTGCGACCAGGCGTCGTTTGCAACCTACCCGTATTTCCGCATCGATTCGTGGGAAACCGTGGCAACGGGCGAGAAAAACCCCGAGTATTGTCCTTCGACCAACGTTGCCGTGAACGTTTCGTTCCGCCTTTCGACCGATGATGAATGGGTTTCGCGCACAGTGGAAATAGTGCCGTGCGAATCGCATGTGTTCGTCGTAGGCGAGCCCGATGCATCGGGCAATCGCGATGTGGTATGGTCGACCGCGCCCGTAGAGATCGAAGGCGTATTCTCGCCCATCAACCTTTTCAGCGTGAATGCCCAAGAAGCGTTTTTGAAAGCCAACGGCAACATCGACGACGAAGGATACTTGAATGCGCTTTTGCAAGGGTGGAAGGAAGGCGATAGCAGCGTTCCTTATTACTATTCCGTAACGCCTGGCAGGCATGTGATTATCCCTGGCGACGTGACTCCGCTCGACCCTGCGTACCGGGTGCGTTTCCAGACCTATTCGATTGATGAAAGCTATCGATACAACGCCGAGTCGGGCAATAGGAATACCTGTCGTTTGCAAACGCTCGTCGATGTCGACGATTCGGTGATTCGCGAAAACGCCGACGGCACCACAACGCTTTCGGTGCCTCGGGGCGTGCAGGCAATCGATTGCTTCAACGACCAAACGAAACGTTCCGGCTTCGCATTGAGCGTCAATACTATGGAGCTACCGTCTTCGGCTTTGTATATGAATGCGAACTCAGGTGTTCAGGTGATTGATGGCTACCGCGTGGCAAGCGATAATCCCACGTACGCCGCAACCGACGAAGGCATTCTCGAATCGAAAGATGGTACTGAATATATTGGCGTTCCTTACGGCACGACTCAGCTCGATGTGCCCGATGGCGTGAGCCGCGTGGTGGTGCCCGATGTAAACGCGATTGAAACGCTTGTTATACACGCCGACTCGGCCGATGATGTGCCTGATATCGACCTCACGAAACTGCGTAATTGCGATATTGTGGTGGAAGACGACGTGCTCGACGCGTTCATTGTGCGCTATGCCGACGCAATCGAGGAATCGGGCACGCTTTCCATCGCATCTGCGAGCGACCCCGAATGCCAGATGGCCTTCTATAATGGAATGCTTCAAACCGAAGACGCCGTTTTCCGCGTGCCTGAATCGGGCATCGAGAGCGTTCTGGTGCAGCTGCCGTCCCGCATTGAAAAGGGCGCGTTCGAGGGTAATTCGTCAACGACCACGCTTGTTCTCGATAGCGGATCGGAGTCCATCGAGCTCGAAGACGGCTGCCTTGCGGGCGGCAATGTGCAAACAATCGTGTGCAAAACCGAAGAAATGGCGGTCGAGGTCGAACAGCGCAAAGCCGCCGCGGGCGCGCCTAACGCAACGGTAACGGTACTCGAGGGGTCTCGCGAGGGCTTCATCTATTACACGGTGGATGGAAAAACGACCCTGCTTTACGATGACGGTGACACGGAGGAATTCGACGGCACGCTCGTAAACGATGAGGGCAAAACAGTTCCCGTCAATGCCCTCGCTCCCTATGCATTTGCGGGAGATACCTCGTTGAGGTCGGTTTCGCTCGGCGAAAGCGTTTCGTCTATCGGCAAGGGTGCGTTCGAGAATTGCGAGAACCTCCAGGCGTTGTTCATTGGCTCACCGAATACGGTTGATGTTGGGGCAAACGCGTTGAAGGGCTGCACGAATTTGGGCTTCGTGGCTTCGCGCGCGAGTGCCGCAAACTTTGCTACAGCCGAAAACCCCAACGCCGAAGCGTGCACGTGGTATGCCCCGAGCGATGTTTCTGGCGGCTACGACAGCCGATTCGTGCGTATTGACAACGTGAACGATTTCGCGGTCGATCGGCAAGGCGACGGCTCGCTCATTTTGTATGGTTGCCTTGGCAACGAGACGCCCGATGAGGCGAGTTTGCTTTTGGGCACGCCGACGGTTTTGGATGGCACCATCACGCTGCGCCCGACGACGATTGAAATCTTTGGTGCTACAAACACGGCGGGCTTGAATCTCGTGGGTGCCTTCGAGAATACGATGGGCGACTGGACTATCGATTGGTCGAGCGCGCCGAACCTGCAATACATCGATTCTGGCGCATTCGCGGGGTCTGGCATAACGAGCGTTTTTATTAATGCCCCCTCCGTAAAGTTCGGTATAGAGGTAAGTGCCTTCGAGGGGTGTGCAAACCTTACGCATGTGAGCATCACCTCGAAAACGCTCTCTATTGGCGATGCGGCATTCGCGAATTGCACGGCGCTTCAAAGTGCGAGCTTCGTCGCGACTGAAGACCCGACTTCCGACGATTTTCATTACCTCGATAAAAACAATATCGGCTTCGGAGTATTCTCGGGCGATGTCGCGCTTGCGAGTCTCACGGTGGGAAGCCCTGTGCCGCAACTTTTGCGTCCTTCGCCGGGAATAGGCTATGTTTTCGACGCCATGACCGGCGTCGAAGACGTGGCCGCTCGCATTTCGCTTCATGTTCCCGAAGGCGAAGAACAAGCCTATATAAATGCGTGGGTTTATAACCTCGTGGGATACAGCGACTACGATGATTACTATAGCGTCATTATGTGGGACATGCTTATGGACGGCATTTGGCCGACTGAGGAAAATATTCGCGCCCGCATGGCGGAAAACTTGCTTGAACCCGAAAACCGCCTTCGCACAATGCTCGGCTTGCCAGCCGTTGAATCATCGACGGTGGTTGTGGTCGAATCAAGCGATTCAATCGATTTGGAGGAGTGAAGAGCCAGGTGAGATGAAGAAGGAGTGCAAGGGCAACTCTTGCCCCCCCCCCTTCAATTGTTCTGTCCTATTTTCTTTAGGTGGAGTATTATTGCGGTGTCGCATGGCGAGCGCCGCGTCCAAGTCGAGCGGTGAAAAACAACGGAAGCAGGAACGCATATGGATGACGCAATACAAGAGCTGTCGAACTCGCAAGTGCAGGAGCAGATTGCACTCCTGCTCAACGAATATCCTGTGGTACGTCTTATTTCGAAGGGCGATGTGTTCTGCAGCAAATGCCTGCTCTTTGAAGAATGCGGAAAAATGGTCGCCGAAGAGCTTTTCGACCAAGGCGGTGGGGAAAAAGATTGGACGCTGCATTTGGCGGGCGAAAGCTTCAAGGCCACGGCTCGCTATGTGAGTGTCGCCGGTGACCCGCGCGTACTTTTGTGCGTATCGGCTCCTGAAGAGGAAATTAACCTGCGCAGTCGTCACCTTCTGTATATCGATGCTTTGACGGGTGCGTTCAATCGCCGCTTCTATGAAGACGAACTGCGTCGCCAGCGTATTTTCGCGGGCGTTGCTGTTATCGATTTGGACGACTTCAAGCTTGTGAACGATTCGCTGGGTCACCATACGGGCGATTTGGCGCTGCATGCCGTTGTGAAAGCAATGAAGCGATGCGTGCGCGACTCCGATATGTTCGTGCGTTTCGGCGGCGATGAATTCTTGCTTGTCATGCCGAATATCGACCAAGAAACCTTTTCGCGTCGCCTTCACGCCATATGCGACGCCGTGTCGCAAACGCCAATACCGAATCACGATAATCAGTTTCTTTCAGTGAGCATTGGCGGCGTTATTGCCAATGGCGAAACCGTCGAGGCCGCTATGCAGCAGGCCGATGGGCTCATGTATCGCGCGAAAAACAAAAGGGGCTGCGTGGTTACCGATATCGACCCCCTTGAGGCGAGCGAATACCACAAGCCGCTTTTGCTTATCGTCGACGACGCCGAGATGAATCGCATGATTTTGCGGGAAATGCTTGGTGGCGAATACGAGGTTATCGAAGCCGTGAACGGGCTTGAGGCTGTGAAGTTGCTGCAAGAGCATGGCAAAGAAATCTCGCTCGTGCTGCTCGATATCATTATGCCCGAGATGAGTGGTTTCGACGTGCTTTCCCATATGGTGGCTAGCGACCTCATCGACGACGTGCCCGTTATCATGATTTCTGGCGAAAACTCCGACGATGCGGTGCTACGCGCTTACGAGCTGGGCGCTTCCGACTATATTGGCCGGCCGTTCGATGCGCGCATAGTGCGCCAGCGCGTGAGCAACATCATGCGCCTGTATGCTCGTCAGCGCAGGTTGAGCGCTCTGCTTTCGCGCCAGTACTACGAGCGTGAAAGGGCAAACGGCATTCTGCTGGACGTTATGGGCGGCGCCATGGATATGCACAATGGCGGAAGCGGCCCGCACGCGTGGCATGTGCGCGTCATCACCGACATTCTGATTGAGTGTCTTATTGCCAAAACCGACAAATACGACATTACGGGGGAAGACCGCTCGAACATCGCGACGGCTTCCATGTTGCACGATATTGGCAAGTTGGCTATTCCCGATGCCGTGCTCGACAAGCCGCAGAGCCTGACGAGCGAAGAATTCGAGATCATGAAAATGCATACCGTGAAGGGTGCCGACATGCTCGCCGGCTTGGATGCATGCGAAATGTATCCCCGGTTTTTCCGAACGGCGTGCGATATTTGCCGTTGGCATCACGAACGCTGGGATGGCAGCGGTTATCCCGATGGGCTGAAGGGCGAACAAATTCCCATTTCCGCACAGGTCGTTTCGCTGGCCGATACCTACGATGCCCTGAGGAGCGAGCGCGTGTACAAAAGCGCGATGCCTCATGAGCGCGCCGTGGAAATGATTCTTCATGGAGAATGCGGCGAGTTCAACCCGCTGCTCATAGAGTGTTTTGAAGAATCGAGCGATCGCATCGCAGATGCGGTTGATGCGTCGATGCGCGACGCCCTGGGGAGCAACAAAGGCAAAGGAGTTAATGCATGACGACTCTCGAACAAGCGTACCACGAGCTTGGTGCCGATTATGAAGGTGTCACGAACCGTCTAATGGGCGATGAATTGGTAGCGCGTTTTGTAGGCAAGTTTTTCGAAGACGAGAATTTCGCCAAACTCGGGGAGGCTCTAGCGGCACAAGACGTGAAGGCGGCGTTCATGGCGGCTCATACGCTGAAGGGCGTGTGTCAAAACCTCGGGTTCGACAATTTGTATGCGCCTTCAAGCGAGCTTACCGAGGTGCTTCGCGCTGGCAGCCTCGAAGGTGCCGACGAACTATATGCAAAGGTTGCAGCCGAGTATCGCAGAATGGAAGAAGTGCTCAAGCCCTGCTTGTAATGCGCGCGCCATCCGGGCGCTTCGCGTTTCGCTCGAGGAGGCAGGCACCGCCCGCGCAATCTGTCGTTTTCGAACGGCTGGTTTTTCATAAGAAGAAAGAGGGAAGCGACTTTGACCGCATTCCCTCTTTTCGTATGCTTGAACGCTGCGCCGCCATTGGCGGGTGCGGTGCATGGCAATGCCTGTCGATTACAGGTGCTCCGCATCGAATCGGCGAATGAGCGCTTCTTGGTGATTGGCGTAATTCAAGGCCGTTTCCTTGGTGATCTTGCCTTCCTTGAAAGCGGCGAACAAGGCCTGATCCATGGTCTGCATGCCGGCTTTCGCGTTCGACGCGATAACCGAATCGATCTGGTATGCCTTTTCTTCGCGAATCAAATTGCGAATAGCAGTGTTCATGATCATGATTTCGAACACCGGCATGCTTCCGCCATCGATGGTGGGCACGAGCTGCTGGGCCACCGTGGCTTGCAGCACCATGGAAAGCTGAATGCGCATTTGGCGTTGCTGGCTCGGCGGGAATGCATCAACGATACGCTCGACGGTGTCGGCGGCGCTGGTGGTGTGCAGCGTGGAGAGCACGAGCTGCGCCATTTCGGCCGCGTTCACCGCGGTGCCGATGGTTTCGGCGTCGCGCATTTCGCCAAGCAGAATCACGTCGGGGCTCTCGCGCATGGCCGAACGCAGCGCCTCGGGGAATGTTGCGATGTCGGTGGGCACTTCACGCTGCGTGATAATGCAGCTGCCATGCTTATGCACGTACTCGATGGGATCTTCCATCGTAATGATGTGCCCCGTGCGGCCATGGTTCATGCGGTCGAGCAAACATGCGAGCGTGGTCGATTTGCCCGAACCAGCGGGGCCGGTAATGAGCACAAGGCCCTTCTTCACATCGGCAAGCTCCATGACCTGCTCGGGAATGTTCATTTCTTCAGGCGTGGGCAGCCCAAAGGGAATCACGCGAATGACCGCGCCGTACGAGCCGCGCTGGCGGAAGATGTTCGCGCGGAAACGCCCGACGCCGGAAACCGCGAAGCTGAAATCGTCGTCGTGATTCATGCTTCGTTCGAACGGTCCCATATCGCGGCCGGCAAGCTCATAGATGCGCGAGATGAAATCCTTGGTGTCGGCGGGGGTGAAAGCAGCGGTATCGGTACGCACGTGCACGCCGCCCGCTTGGTATGAAAGCGGCAACCCGGCGTTGATAAACACGTCGGAAGCTTTGACATCGATCATGTTCTTCAAAAGGCTCTGCAAATCCATGCTAACTCCTCGCGAATCTATTTCGTGTTGTCCGAAGACCACAGCTCGTCTTGCGGCATTTCTTGTGTTGTCGTCAATTTCCATTCTTCAATAGAGACCGACGTGTTTTCACGGGTGACTTTCGCGCACAGCGTCTTGCCGCTCGGCGCCGAAATGGTGAAGGTGACCGTTGAACCATCGTATTTCGATTCGATGCTCAAATCGCTTGCGCCCTCGGCGGTTTTCGCGTTGTTCGCGATGGCTTCGAGCTTGGTGGTCGTGAGCGCCGCCGCGACGTCGCCCTGGTTAAGCGATTCCTCGATGCCTGCGACCATGCGTTGCCCGCATGAGTCGATCGCGTATGTTTCGGCGAGCGATACCGCCTGGCGATCGGCCATGGCGGCCTGCGCGTTTGCGGTGCTTGCGCACAGCATGGCGAGCACGGCCAAAAGCAACGCGGCGATAAGCGTGACCAGCGTAATGGGGCCAACGCGCACGCCTTCGGTTCTCCTTGTCATTGCGCGCCTCCTTCCATATAACGCTGAGCCTCGAGCGAATAGACCTCGCCTGCATCGTCGCTAACGTCAATGCGAATGGTATGCATGGTGCCTGTTGCCGCAGCTTCGCTTTCGACGGTGCGGCTTACGTGGAAGTTCGTGTCGTTTGCGCCGGTCACGTCGACTGTGCCGCTTTGGGCGGCCTGAGGGTTCGCTTCGAATTCCTCAGCGGCGTTTTGCGCCACGACGCAGGCGGCCGAGAGCTTGCTTGCGTCCGAAGATGCCTGCCATGAATGGGCGAACATCTGCGTGAATACGGCCAAGCATGCGATAAGGAAGAAAAGCAATACGAGCGATTCGACCAAGAATGCGGTATTTGTCCAGTTCGAACGGCGTTTATTGCGTTGCGCGGCGTTGTTGCGCGCCATGAAGTCATAGCGTTCTTGCCGAGGCATACTAAGCACCCCCTTGCACACTGCGCAGTGCTACGTTCGACGTGCCTTGGTCGGTGGTCACGCTTAGAAGGCCCTTCGAATACGTGAATTCGAATGTGTCGGAATCGGCTACGACCGATGCTTTTTCGGGCGTGTACGGGGTTCCGGCGATGCTGTACTCCTGCAAAACTCGACCCTGGTACAAATAGAAGCGCGTTTCGAACGTTCCCGATTGCAGTTCTTCCACAATAACGAGCGAACGACCCTCGGGGCCCGAGCCCGTGGCAATAGCCCCCTGGGCGTCATTGGCGTGAACAGCGTTGCATACAAGGGCGGCGCCCTGGCGTGAACTGCTGCTTTGCGCGGCTGAGTCGGTGATCGACTTGTACACGAGCGCGCCCGTTGTAAGCGCCAATAACAGCGCGATAAAGAACACGCCTAGAACCAATTGGGGAAACATTCGTTTGGGCGAGAACGTTCGATGCTCGGTTTCGAGCTCAAGGTGGGCGAGTGAGGAATAGGCGCGCGTGCGCTGCTCGCTTTCAAGCTCTTCGGGCGTGAGTGCCATTTCTTCATGCATATTCATCGCGGCGTCACCACCACGGTCGGCATCACGTTGTCGGCGAAGCTTTCGTAAGAAACCACGTAGTCATCGTCGTTGATCACGACGCCGTAGTTCTCTTCCAAATGCTCCAAAGACGCCGGGTAGCTGCCTTCAATCGCGCAGCACTGCTTAGCTGCGTTTATGATGCTCTCGCGAAGAGCCGCCGCGCCCTGCTCGCGCGCATGCGTTTGCAGCACGCCCACAATAAGGAACGCTGCAACGAGCACGCAAGCCACGGCGCACGCCACGGCTATGCGGCGCGTGCGGCGTTTTGCGAGTTGCTGGTCTGTTATTTCGTGAAACATGGCGCGGCCTTACGCAATCGATCCCATGATGCCGATGAGCGGCAGCATAACGGCGATGAGCGTGGCGCCAACTGCCACGGTAAGGAATGCGGCGAGCGTCGGCTCGACGCTGTCGATGGCGGCATCGATTTGCGCGTTCGCGTCTTCGAAGAAAATGTCGGAAAGGTTGCGCAGAACTTCGTCGGTCGAGCCCGAGCGCGTGTACACCAAAAGCATGCGGCCGTATACGGGTTCGAACACTTCGTTTTCCACAATGGCCTGGCCCAAGCTGCGCGGGTTGTCCAAATCGGTCATGCTCGTGAGCGTGGCCTGCAGCTTCGGCATAAGGGTTTCATGGTCGACCGTCGCTATGGCTTGGCGCAGCGCCTCTTCTTCCTGCACGCCGCTCGCGACGAACGCCGCAAGCGCGTTGGTGAAGCGCGACAAGGCTATTTGATACATGGCCTGGCGCGTTGCGGGGAATTTTTCGAACAGCTTCGCGACGCGCATGCGCCCGCTTTCGTTATGGGAAAGCCCCCATAAAACGAGCGCGGCGATGGTGGCTGCGAGCACTACGATAAGCGCGATCCAGCCAATGGCGACGGAAACGCCCACCATCGAAAACGACCCGCTTGTCAGAGAACCCGCGATATTGTCGTAGGTCTTCGAGAAGATGGGCAAAATCCAAATGACGGTGAATGCTAAAATGATGCTCATTACGCACAGCAGCGCCGCCGGGTAGCCAACTGCGTTTTGCAGTTTCGCGAACGATCGCCTCTCGCTGTCGTAATACGAGCCAAGGCTGCGCAGCACGCGCTCGGTGCGGCCCGACGCTTCGCCCACGCGCACCATTTCTACGGCGTAGGCGGGAAAAGCCCCCGCCGCCTGCATCGATTCCGAAAGGGTCTCACCGGCAACCAGGTGCGAATACACCTCGTCGCACACGCGCTTGAAC
>CAKUEV010000003.1 GCA_934646845.1 uncultured Slackia sp. | reverse complement strand
AATTTAATTTTTGTTATTTATCCCATGCATTGCCTCATGCTCTTTATGAAGATGCTCGGCAAGCTCGTTCACCGTCGTCTCCACGGCGAACTGGCCCTGCGTCGCCCCGAACCCGCGGTAGGCGCCCGAAGGCTGCATGTTCGTGTACACCACGTTTGCGGTGAACTTGAACGCTTCGAGCGAACCAGTGTACAGCGGAATGGACTTATGGCCGGTGAGGCCAACCGTCGCCCAACCATGTTCGCCATAAGCGCCCGAATTTGACAGCGTGGTCACGCCGAGCGCGCGAATGCTGCCGTCGTTGTTCGCGCCCAGGCGCACGGTGATTTCCATCTCGTGGCGCGGTGAGCCGCAGGTTTGCGATTCCTCGCGCGTGTACACGCACATGGCGGCACGGCCCGTTTTCATTGTGACGAATGCGGGGTACATCTCGCACACCGCGGTTTGCTTCGCGCCGAAGCCGCCGCCGATGCGGGGCTTTTCCACGCGAATGCGGCCCTTCGGAATGCCGAGCGCGTGCGATAAGATGCGGCGCACATGGAAAACGACCTGCGTGGATGAAATCACGTGCAAGCGACCGTAACGGTCGAGCTCGGTGTAGGTGCGGAAGGTTTCCATCATAGCCTGGTTGTAGGCCTTCGTGTGGAACGTGCGTTCCAAAACGACGTCGCAATCGGCGAGCACGGCTTCAATGTCGCCGCCCTCGTCGGCGGTGGTGCCCACGAGGTTGCGCGTGTTGTCGCCGCCCAAATCGCACAGCATGTTCCAGTTGTCTTCGGGGTGCACGAGCACCGGATTGTCTTTGGCGGTGCGGAAGTCCAAAACGGGCTCGAGCACATCGTAGGTTACCTTGATGCGCGAAAGCGCCTTGTCGGCGGCCGCTTCGGTTTCGGCGGCAACAATGGCTACCACGTCGCCCACGAATCGCACGTGGCGATCGATGATGAGGCGGTCGTAGGGGCTCGTTTCGGGATAGGTTTGGCCTGCGTTGGAGAAGCGCTCGTTGGGTACGTCTTCCCACGTGTACACGTCGACCACGCCGGCGACCTTTTTCGCCTTCGACGTGTCGATGGCCTCGACGATGGCATTGGCGTGCGGGCTTCGCAGCAGCTTCACCACGAGCGCATCGCGCACGATGTCTTCGGTAAACAGGGGCTTGCCCAGCAGTTGCTGCATCGCGTCTTTCTTGCGGACCGATTTGCCCACCGACTGGTATTCGGGTTTATTCATGGCTGGCCCCTTCCGCATTCTTGCTGTTCAGGAAGGCGCGAATGCCGCGCAGTTGGCCTTCGTAGCCCGAGCAGCGGCACAGGTTGCCGCTGAGGTAGGCGAGAATTTCCTCATCGGTGGGGTCGGGGTTTTCGCGCAGCAACGCGATGGTGTTCATGACGAATCCGGGGTTGCAAAAACCGCACTGCTCGGCGCCTTGGTCGGCGATGAAGCCGACGAATTCCGACGCTTCCTCCTGCAGACCTTCGAGCGTGTACACGCTGCGGCCGTTGGCGCGCGCCGCGAGCGTGGAGCACGAAAGCACGGGTTCGTCGTCCATGAGCACGGTGCACAAACCGCAGCTCGAGGTTTCGCAGCCGCGTTTCACGCTGAAGCAGCCATGCGCGCGCACGAAATCGATGAGGAGCGTGTCGGCGGCAACGTCATCGGAAACCATGGTTCCGTTCAGCTTGATTTTGATTTCCATTACAGCACCTCTTTCAGAGCAAGAAGCGCGCGGCGCGTAAGCACGGGCACGAGCGCGCGGCGGTATTCGGCGCTGCCCCACATGTTGCCCGAAACGGTTACGGCGCTGGCGGCGTAGTCGGCGAACGCGGCGGCGCTTTCCTCGGTGATGCCGTTTACGAGAATTCTCTGCTCATCGCGCAGTACGACGGCGCGCGCGGGACGCGAGCCCACAACGACTCGCCACTCGCCCATCACCTGGGCCGCCGCGCAGTTCAGTGAAGGAATATCGGTGCGCTGCTTGCGCACGGCTTGGTACGCGAACGCACCCGGCTGCTTCTTCACGATGAGCTGCACGAGCACGTCTTTGTCGTAAGGCATGCGCGCGAATTCTTCCAAGGGCACGATGCCGCCTTTGTAGAGTTCGACGAAGCTGTCCATGGCGAGGAACACGGTGAGAATGTCGGAAAAGCCCATGCGGCGCCACAGACTTCCGCCGAGTGTTGCGCCATTGCGGAACTGCACGCCCACGATGTCTTTGAATGCAGTTTCAACCGCGCCGCAGGAATAGGCGGCGAGGCCGGAGTGCTTTTCCATTTGGCGCAGGGTGACCATGGCTCCAATGCGGAATTCCTCGTCGGTCTCTTCGATTTCGTTCAGGCCCAAATCGCACAGGTCGATGGCCGTGCCGAAGGAGTGGTTGCCCATCTTCATCCACATGGTGCCGGCGACGATGCGGTTGCGCTTTTTTTGGTTGAGCTCCCAGGCCTCTTCGAGGCTTTGCGGGCGCTCGTATTTTTGGAAGGTAATAATGTTTCTCGCCCCGTTAATTGAGGTTGGCATAGTCTTGAATATTATACTGTGGCCTGCGATTAATTCTCAAATCGCGCTTGTTCAACCATCGAATTTGCAAAGGCGAATGCCACTATGTCACACGCTGCCGACAACCGCACATTGAAGCACGGATGCATCGTTATGGCATCGGGCGTGGGGGCGCGTTTCGGGGGCAATAAACTCATGGTTGAGCTTTGCGGCGCACCGCTGGTCGGCCATGTTGTGGGAGCAACCGATGGTTTATTCGACCAGCGTGTGGTGGTTACGCGCCATGCCGATGTGGCTGCGTTGTGCGAAACGCTGGGCGCGCAGGCGATTTTGCATGAAGAGCCTGGCAGAAACGACACGGTGCGATTGGGCATGGAGGCCATGGACGGGTGCGATACGGTCACGTTCGTCCAGGGCGACCAGCCGCTTATTCGCGCGGCCAGCATCGCCGCGCTTCTTCGTGCCGCGGAACGCGATGCCGCGGGGAGCAGTGCTGCTGGTGCCGTGGGGTGCGATGGTGTGGAGAACGGCGTTGCAGATGTTGCTGAGGGCGGCGCTGCAAATGCCGCGGGGGGCAACGCTGTAGGGCGCGATACTACCGATGTCGTGCTGTGCGATGCTGCTGGTGCGGGGCTTGATTCCACAGAAGGATGCTTCGCGAAGGGCGTGTTCTCGAAACATGCTCTTCTCAAGAGCAACTCCGTAAATGGCGCGCTCGTGGAAGAGCCCTTTCCGGAAAGGGGCTCCGGGGAAAGAGGCCTTGCAGCGTTTGGCATTTCGCAATCTGGTTTTCCAGAAGATAGTGCAACTGGCGCTGCCAGCACGAAGGGTCGCCTTACTGGGGTTGATCGTGATTACAATGCCGTCGGATATATTTGGCGCACGAGTTTCAATGGTGTGCCGGGCGCGCCCGTGCTTTTTCCTTCGTGGGCCTTCGAGGAGCTTCGTTCGCTTCCGCATGGCAAGGGCGGCGGTTTCGTGGCGAAAGCGCATGCGGAATGCGTGCGAACCATCGAGGTTTCAAGTGAATGGGAGTTGTTCGATGTGGATACGCGCGACGATCTGCAGCAGCTGCAGATGCATCTTGCGCGCTGCGGCAGTGCAGGTTTGCCGCGCTAACGCTTTTTCGGCGCGCTGATTTTGCCTGAGCGTTCCACCGGGTGTTCTAGGCATGTGTTCCAGCCGGGTGTCCTGTTGTGCCACTTGACTAGATGTTTCGGCCGGGTGTTCTATTGTGCTTTTTGACCCGATGATGGGCGTCCCCCTCTTCTCTCCGTGCTTACTCTGCGTTTACTTCGAGTCTGCCGTTGGCGCCTTCTTGAGCAATTTGCTCCTGCTTGATATTTGGTCCGAATTGTCAACTCTTTGGCACAAATTTGCGGATGTGCACGATGAGGAACGCACTGTTTTCTTTTTCAGTAGATCGTGACCTGGGGTTTTGTAAAAGTGAAGCGTCTTCGGGGCCTTTTCGGGTCGCTATGACCGTTCACAACCGCAAATCTCTGCCATTCTTAGCAAAATCGGGACATGGTTTGAGCTACGTTGTCCCGACCGGGCTTGTTGTGGAGGGATTTGTGGGAAACGTTGTGGAAACGGGCGCGGAAGGGCCTGACTAGGCAAATGCAATAAGGGCGAATGCAGAAAAGAACGAACAAGCAAGCGTGATGAGGGTGGATGTGGAAAGGACGAACGATCAAGCAGAATGAGGATGGGGACGAAAAGCCTAATCGAGCAGCGGCAACGAGGTTGGGTGCGAACAGCCTGCTCGGGCAGGTGTGGTGACAATGGACGCGTGGACACGCATTTTGTCCGAGTGCTTAAATAGGGCCGACGAATTTAAACGAACGAGAAAGGGGCATCGACCTGCGCCGATGCCCCTAAATGAGGCACACTTTTTGCCCTATAAGCCAGATTCGGCCGACGAATTTAAGCGAACAAAAAAGCATTGGCCTGCGCGGATGTCCCTAGGACAGACATGCCTTTTGTCCTATAGGCCAGGGATGATGTCACGGTTGGGATGGGCCGTTCTATCGTTCGCGTTTCGACCAGGCACCAAAGAACGGCCTCCTGTCTCTTGAGGGAAGAAACAGGAGGCCGTTCGTTTGGATGTACAAGAACGATTCGAGCCAAAAGTCCGAATGCCAACCTTGAGCCGCTCGTTTAGCTCGTTAAGCGTTCGCGTCCTTCTCGGGCGTTTTCTCGTTTTCGTCTTTTGGAAGCACGATGTTCAAAATGATCGCGACCGCAGCTGCGGCGACGATGCCAGAGCCGCCGAAGATCAGGCCAACGAACTCGGGCGAACCGGCCAACACGGCGGGGTTCGCGCCAATGCCGTAGCCCAAGCCAAGCGCCACCGAGACGATGCTCAGGTTGCGCGGCGTAAGGGGCTCGCGCGTAATCAGCTGAATGCCGCTCACCACGATGGAGGCGAACATCATAACGGCTGCGCCGCCGAGAACCGACTGGGGCATGATGGAGACCACGGCACCGAGCTTCGGGCACAAGCCGCACAGAATCAGGAATACGGCGCCGCAGGCCAGGGCCTTGCGGTTGACCATTTTGGTCATTGCGACCAGGCCGACGTTCTGGCTGAATGAAGTGTTCGGCAGCACGCCGAACATGGCAGCGAGTGACGAGCCCAAGCCGTCGCACATAACGCCGCCGGAAAGCTCTTTGTCGGTAGCCTCGCGGTTCATGCCGCCTTGCGTGACGCCCGAAATGTCACCGACGGTTTCGACGGCGGTAACGATGAACATCACCAGCACAGGCGCGATGGCGCGCATGTCGAAAACGGGCATAACGGGCAATAGATTCGGAATGGCGAACCATGACGCCGCAGCAACTTTGTCCCAGTTCAGAACCCATGCTTTTGTGTATTCCACGCCATCGGCGGTTACGCCGGTCGTAGGAAGCACTAGGCCCATGATGCCGGCGACGACGTAGCCCACGATAATGCCAGCCAAAATGGAAGAAGCGCTCACGAAGCCCGTGGTCGCATGCTTCACGGCGAGAATGACGATAAGCACGATGAGCGCCAGGCACAGATTCTCGAACGATCCGAAGTCGGGCGCGGTGTTGCCGCCGCCGAAGGCGTTCACGCCGACGCTGATAAGGCTCAGGCCGATGGAGAGCACGACGGTGCCTGTCACGACTGCCGGGAAGAAACGACGCAGGGGCTTCAAGAAGAAGCCCAAAACGGCCTCAAACAAACCACCGATGAGCGATGCGCCCATGATGGCGCCGTAGGCGATAAGGCCGCCGCCCATCGATGCGGCCACCGAGTTAAACACGCCGATGAAGCCCGAAGACGTGCCCATGATGATGGGCACCTTGCCGCCGACCGGGCCAATGCCGAAAAGCTGGATGAGGGTTACGACGCCCGCAATCCACATGGCGTTTTGCAGCAGAGAAAGCTGCACGTCAGCGAATTCGGCGCCGGCCAATCCGCACGCGCTCGTCACGATAAGCAGCGGCGTTAGATTGCCCACGAACATCGCCAGAACATGCTGCAAGCCCAAGGGGATTGCTTGCGCGAGCGGCATGTCGCCCTCGAACGAGAATACGCCGAGCGACCTCGTTTTCTCGGGGGTCTCTTTCGGAGATTCGCCCGCGGGCTCTTCCACTTGAGCCTGCGGCGCGACCTCCTGTTTTTCGTCTGTCATTGGCATCCCTTTCTGAAAACACATTAAGAGAAGAAAATAGCACTCCACCACGCTATTTTGAAGAAGCCAAAATAAGAAATTTGACCAGCAAACATATTCTTTTTCGAGAACGATTTGAATCGTGCGGCGGCCTCCCTCTTCGTCCGAACCCAACAACGAATGGAATTCAGAATGCGCTCATTGCCTGGCTTGATACTGCACCGAGATTCTTCGTTCTTCATGCTGTTCCTATTCGTTACCTAGGCTTTCTGGTCTGCTCATTCTTTTCGTGCGACAAGGTTTTCGCGCGTTTCGGGCATCATAAAGCTGCGCGGCTGGTCGAATGCCGCATATAAGGAGGAGGGAAAATGAAAACTATCAACCGTAGGTCGTTCTGCGCGGGTGCTGCGATTCTTGGCGGAAGTTTTGCTTTGGCGGGATGTTCAGGTGCCGCCTCGAAGCAAGCCGATGAGGAAAAACCAAAAGGCGAGATTATTGAAACCGATATTGCGGTTATCGGGTCGGGCCTTGCTGGTGAGGCGTGCGCGCTTGCCGCTGCCCAAAATGGCGCGAAAGTCGTGCTCGTAGAGAAGTCGCCGACTTTGGGCATTTCGTTCCAGACTTCGAAGGGCAACGTTTCGATTTATCAAGGCGTCGAAAACGAAGAATTCTGGCAGTTCGTTTCCGAAACGACCGACACTATGGATGAGTTCCTCGCCCGTTTCAAGAAGGCAACTGAGACTGGCAAAATCGATGCGCCCTACCCCGATTACGATCGCGTGAAAGCGCTCATGCAAGCGAGTTGCGAGACGGTGAACTGGGTTGAGAAAACGGGAATCGATTTCATTCAGTCGTTCACTAAAGAGAAGGTTGGGACAGATACCGTATGGCCGGATACGAGCGCTGATGCCTCGAAGGCTGCTGGTCAGCTCATTACCGAGAAGATGACCGCGGCTTTGGAAGACGCGGGCGTCGAAATTCTGCTTGAGCATGAGGCGACCGAGCTGGTAGCCGAAGATGGCAAGGTTACGGGCGTCGTTTTGCAGTCGAACGGTAAAACTAAGACCGTTGCGGCGAAAGCGACGGTTCTTGCATGCGGTGGTTTTGGCGGAAGCGTCGACTATCTCAACGAGTTTGTTCCTTCGGTCGAAAAAATCGGTTTCCAGTATTTGGGCAATGCGATGAACACCGGAGACGGCATTACCATGGGCAAGGCTGTGGGGGCAGCGCTTTATAACGATTGCTGGGTGATTCCTTTCAATATCATGCCCTCAAGGAAGCTTACCGAGGCAAATCCTTCTTTCGCGTCGCTCGTTGATATGTCTATGTCGACCAAACCCCTCGAGGGTGGCGGGGTTGCGAGCAAGATGCTCGTTGACGCCCAGGGTAAGCGTTTCGTCAACGAGGCTGGCCCGGGAATCCTGCTCGCCTCGAGCATGGCGGATCACGACGCGGCTCCGTATTATGCGCTTTTCGATAGCACGAATGCCGAGGCGTGCGAGATTCTTGAGAAGGGCATTTCGACTGGAGATATTGTTAAAGCCGACACCATTGACGACCTCGCATCGGCGGCGGGCGCCGCGGCGCTTGTCGAAACCTTCGCTTCGTATCAGGCATTCGCCGAAGGTTCTGCTGAGGACGAATACGGAAAGTCTGTTGAAAAGGCGGTTGCGTACGGTGAGGGTCCCTACTACCTCGTGAGCTATGTTCCTTCGTATGTCACGACTATGGGAGGCTTGAAAACGGACAGCGACTGCCGAGTTATCGATGATGCCGGCAACGCCATCGATGGCTTGTGGGCGATTGGCGAGCTCACGCATCGATTCATGTACAACCGCAGCTTCGTGCGCCATTGCTCGAATTCCGTTGGGCTGTCAATGGGCCGCCTTACGGGTGAAGCAATCGCTGAAAACCTTGCTTAATGAAAAGGCGTGGCGGCAGCTCATGGTGCTCGCTATGCCTTTTCTCTCGTGTTTTTGAATGATTCGGCGCGCATTTCTTCTATTGCGTCAATAAGCTCTTGACGCGAATGCACACCGATTTTTGTATACGCCCTGCGCAAGTGCGTTTTAACAGTATGCTCCGAGAGCATATACCACTCAGCTAAATATCTCGCGCTTCGTCCGGCAGCGAATTCGCGCACGATTTGTGCCTCGCGGTCGGAGAGGGCGTAGCGCCGTACAAGCATATCGAATGCTTCGTCCCACGGGTCTGTGTCTGAGACAATTGGCGTAATCTCTTCGCTTGTCAGTGTTGTATCGCTTGCGACCTTTTTTGGCTCGACCGTCTCTATGCGGGACGATTGCTGTCTGTCTTCATCGGGGGCGGTTTCGTCGAAGCCGCCCCGTAAGCGTTTTGAGGAATAACGCAAATAGGCGAAGAATATGGCCGAAACGGCAATTGCAAGCGCCCAAAGACTTACGGCGCTTACAGCGCTCTGAACGATGAGGTTGCCGCCAATGGCCCAGTCGGCGCATGTCCGACCCGCCATAACTGACAAACGTGCGACTCCCAGGGCAAGGCCGAGCAGGAAAAACGCGGGGAGCTTCCTCTCGTGAGCTTCGCTCACAAGCATGAGCCAGAGTAACACGTAAAATGAAATCAATGTTGCGGTCATGATACTGCCCGATACCGAATCTTCGAGCAATCCCGTAGATCGCGTGAACAACGCCGTTGCGATCCAGGCGGCGGCTATGGGGCACATGTAATCGATATTCGCTTTCCGAATCGAAAAAACGAGTAACGTGCAGACCATAAGAATTGCTGCGGCGAGACAAATGAACGCCGTTTCGTTGCTTTGCGCGTATTCCATGCTCGTGGCAAGCAAGTCAGCTTCGATAACGAATCCACAAACAAAAGAAAAGGCAAAAGCGCAGGCGACGGCTCGGCGTGCGCGGGAAAATGCCTCCGAAAGCGTGGTCGTTTCGTGACACGGTGCGTCACTGGAAGCTCGTTCATGTACGAGGGTGTCATGAGCAATCGCCTTATCGTAGCGAATGCAAATGCCGAGTAGGACAATTGAAATGGCCATGAATGCGGCGAGTGCGCCATCGACCGGCAGGTCTAAGGCCCCGAGGAGCGGTTTCACCGCAACATTCACCGCGTAGGCAAGCGCAATCATGATGAGGGCGAAGCGTGGTTTGTAGTTGGTGAAGATTTCCATCCAACATAGAACGTTGAGCGACCATGTGAGACCGGCGAATACCTGGTGAATGGCCGCGTCGCCAAGATTGAAAAGCGATAGAGCGAGATAGAGCGCGCACGAAATCGCTCCTGCACAGTAGAGTTTGCGGTTGTCGTCAATTTTCCCTAAATACGAAAGCACGGCGACGGTAAGCAGAGTCGTGCCATCGACGAATAGGCCGAAAAGCGCAAGCGAATGCGCGCTGTAGGGTCCTGAATTAACATCGATGAAGCGTGCTCCCTGAAGCAGGCCGAAACCCATCACCGCGATTGCGGCGAGTGCCATACGCCTTGTTTTTGTTATGTTCGCATCGGCGGCAATCCTCATAAGTCCCTCCGTGCACGAAACGGAGCTTGCGTTGCGCAAGCTCCGTCTAGTTCCCTCATATTGAGAATTGAAAGCGTTATAGCGGCTGGCGCAACGCCTTATTCTGCAGTTTCCTTCGATGCATTCGCACCCGCAATTCTACCGAATACGATGGAGTTTGTTTGCCAGCTTCCCGAAACGGTGTCGGTGCCGAATTGTCCGCCCGTGCACATTCCAGCTGCGTAAAGGCCGGGGATCACGTTGCCGTCGGCGTTGCGTACGCGAGCGTTTTCGTCTGCGTCAAGACCGCCGTGGGTATAGAGCATGATGCAAGTTTCAACGGGGCCAACGTAGAATGGCGCCTGGTTGATTGGGGTAAGGAAATGGGGGTCTTTACCGAATTCGTCCAGGCCAGTACCGCAACCCTCATTGTAGGCTTGGATGCTTGCGATAAGCGTGTCTGCGGGGATTCCGAAGCTCGATTCGGCTTTAGATGCGACTTCTTCGAGGGTGTCTGCGGTTACCACGAAGCCTCCATCGATCCATTTCTGAAGAACCTCTTCCTTTGGATTTACCTGCGTTGGAACGAAATGGCCATCGAGCACGGGATAGAACACGTTGTCTTCAAGTTTGAGCACATCGCGGGCAATGGCACCGCGGGTTTTGCCTTCATCGGTAAATCGCTTGCCGTTTGAGCCTACCATGACCTGCCCAACGACACGGGTGATACCTGCGACAGCGACACCCTGCGACATGAGGTCCGAAGTCGAATAACACGGTTCGGGCACGCAGTACTCCATATGACGAACGGCCGCGCCGGCCTTTTGGGCCGCACGAATCGCTTCGCCGGTAAACGGGCCGTAGGGCATGCCCAGTGAAGCGAAAGTCTCTCCAGCCGCGGCGGGAGTTTCGGGCAGTTCATTCATGTGGCGAGGAATCATTACCTTGTCATTGGTCCAAGGGCCAGAGCAGATGACAACTGCCTTGCGCGCACGAATGCGCTTTTCCTTGCCGCCTTCGAGACAGACGGCTCCAACGATGCGGCCTTCTTCATTCGCAACAAGGCTTTCAAGCGGGCAATTGTTGAGCAATGTTGCCTTTTCTTGAATGATTGGAATGAGCTTCGTTGTAAGCTCGCCAGCAGTTTTTGCGATGTATTTGCCCTGTCCTTGTCGACCTTCGCAAATCTTCAGCGTTTCTTTGAATTCGCATCCATGATCAATCATCCAGTCAATCGCGTCAGCTGCGCCGTCGCACCAGATTTTGACCAGGGACGGGTCGGCGGTTCCCTCGGAAACTTCCATGGCGTTTTCGAACATGAGCTCTGCGCTATCGGTCACGTCATCGAAATTCTGAGGAATTGCCAGCGAAGACGTTGGGGCGCAATACTGGACGGTCGCACTTGACGCGCCGCCGATGAGGTCGGCCTTTTCGACCATGACGACTTCGGATCCTTCTTCGATTGCCGTTACTGCGGCGGCAACGCCTGCCGCGCCGGAGCCCACAACGACGATATCGGTCTCAAGATCCCATGCGTCGCCCTCGGCACTGGTTCCTTTTTCGCTGGAGCATCCAGGAAGCATGCTTGCCCCTATGATTCCTGCCGCGCCGATGCTTGCGGCCGTGAGGAACGAACGGCGAGATACGCCCGACTCGTTTGCGATAGATTTACCCATAATTTCCCTCCTTGTTCGTGCGGCCTATGCCGCTTATTGGAAATTGTCTCCAATCAGGCACGATGCGTGTCGCACGAAAAGAATGAGTATCGCAATGAAAGGAATGGGACAGAGAAAAGCAATGAAAAAGGGCCCGCCGAAGCGGACCCTTGTGGCAGCGATGAGGCTGCGTTGAATGTATTTGCCCTACTCGGTGATTTCCTTCTTCTTGTTGCCAAAAATCACGCGCGCACCCTTGACGGCAAGCACTACGGCAAGCACCGCAAGCAGCACCGCGAGCACGAGCTGCAGGCCGTTGGCCAGCGTGAGTGCGCCGCCTGCGATGGCCAGGAACTTCGCCTGCATGGTAAGCACGAGCGAGGTCAGCGTCACGATGAGCATGAACACCATGGGAACATAGAACATCTTGTTGTTGCGGCCGGCATTGCCGAGCCACGCGCACACGGCCAACAGGCCAAGCGCAGCGAGCAGCTGGTTGGCGGCGCCGAACAGCGGCCACACGAGCTGGTAGCCGGTAAGGCCGAGCGCAACGCCGAGCGTCACCGTGATAAGGGTCGCCACAACGGGATTCGAGAAGAACTTGCGCCAACCGGAAAGCTCTTCGCGGGTCTTGCCTGCGGGAATGAAGAGCTCCTGGAACATGTAGCGGCCAAGGCGGGTTGCAGTGTCGAGCGAAGTCAGGCAGAACACCGAAACGGCCAGAATCAGCAGCGAGTATGCAATGTCCTCAGCGCCGGAAAGGCCAGGGATGCAGCCGAGCATCTGCGAGAGGCCGCCTGCGAAAACCTGCGTGGGCGATGCATAGGTGCCGTCCATGTAGCCGTCGAACACGAACGCCACGGCGCACAGCGAAATAATCGCGACCAGGCACTCGAGCAGCATGCCGCCATAGGCGATGGGCTGCGCTTCGCTTTCATGGTCGAGCTGCTTGGACGTGGTGCCCGAAGCCACCAGGCTGTGGAAGCCCGAAATCGCGCCGCACGCGATGGTGATGAACAGCGCCGGGAACAGGAAGCCCGTGGTCGCGACTTTGCTGTCGCCCTTCACGGCGGTGAAACCGGTAAACGCTGGAATGTCCAGATTGGTGGCAGCGCCGGTGACGCCTGCGCCAATGATGCCGACCAGCGCGAGCGCGATCATGCCGTAGAGCAGGTAGCTCGAAAGGTAGTCGCGCGGCTGCAGCAGAATCCACACCGGGGCGACCGAAGCGACCAGAATGTAGGCGCCTACGATCCACATCCAGGTGAAGTTGTTCAGCTCGAAAACCGGGAAGTTGTAGCCGATGGCAACCACCGCAACAATGACGACGATTGCCAGCGCGATGTTCACGGGACCGGGAATGGAGCGGCCGCGAAGCGCGATGCCCCAAATGACGGCTGCAACGATGAACAGCACGGAAATCATGGCGGTGCGGCTGTTGGCGAGATTCGTGCCCGTCATTTCCACCACGCCGTCGGCGTTGGGAACCACGGCGAAGGTGCCGGCGACGATGGACGCGAAGGCGGCGACGACCAGGATCAGCGTGAGGTACGCGAAAACGCAGAACAGCTTCTTCGCGGTGTCGTCGATGTTTTCCTGGATAACGCTCGCGAGCGTTTGGCCCTTATGGCGCAGCGACGCGAACAGAGCGCCGAAGTCGTGCATGGCTCCGAAGAAGATGCCGCCAATGAGTACCCACAAAAGCACGGGAACCCAGCCGAACACGGCTGCCTGAATGGGGCCGTTAATGGGGCCCGCGCCCGCGATGGACGAGAAATGGTGGCCCAAAACGACGTAAGGCTTGGCGGGAACGTAGTCGACGCCGTCCTCGAATTCGTGGGCAGGCGTTACGCGATCGGCGTTGACGCCCCATTGCTTGGCAAGCCAACCGCCGTAGAAGATATAGCCCACGACGAGGATAGCCGCGCCGATGAGCAGAACCAGCATGGCATTCATGTAAAACTCCTCTATAAATAGCAACGTTGGGCGAGAACGCCCAGGGGTGGCCGCAGCGTCGTGGCAACCTGACGAGCGGCCTGTGCCATAGAGAGCTTGAAACGACTAGTCGCGAAGCGTGTCGGTGGCATTCGCCTCAAGCGATTTGCGAATGCGCTTGGCGACGCCGTTGCATACGACGCGGGAGCCTTGCGGCTTCGACAAATCGATGAGCGCGAGTCGCACGTCGCTCCATCCGCGAATCCCCCACATGAAATTCTTGCGGTGGTTCGTTTTGCGGAACAGGGAGCATGCTTCATCGCTCGCCGAATTGGCGATCACGACCAGCGTTCTGAACGAGGACATATGGTTCGGTTCGGGCTTCACGAGTTCGAGCGCTTCGTTCTTCATGAACTCGACGTAGGAACGCGCCGCCTCGGCATCGATGTGGTCGCGCACGTCAAACAACATGTACTCGTGCTCCTCGGCTTCCCACAGCTTCACGCGCTTCACGAGCACATATTGCTCGCCGAAGGAATGGAACTGCGCGAGCGCGCGAAAAGCGCGGCCAGCGACGGTGACGTCTCGCGATACATCGAACCACGCCCCATGCGCGGCGAGCAAACGTTCAAGGACGAGTTCGCTTTTGGCGGTAATCTCGTTTCCGGGCTTCGGCCTGTGGGCCGCCTGCTCCTGCTCTTCCGTGTGCTTGTCGTACATGCGGTATGTTTCTCCTCGCCTCTCAATGGCTGGCGAAATTGTAACGAACGTGTTGCGTATGGGTTACAGAAAGCCGCTTTAGTGGACTAAAGCGGCGGTAAGCGGCATGTTCGCGCGGCAAACGGCGGCGAATTCATAAGCTTGGGTGATAAATCGGGACGAATGGCATAAATACTCGCGCGAGCGGAATTGCGCATGCAGCCTATGGCGCATCGCGATGGCGAGTGGCTCCCTCCCCTTCTGCGTTATTGCGACGAGGTGTTTCAGCCATAAAAACGGCGGCTCAATGGCCGCCGTTCACGTGCATATTCTATTTGCGCCGCTTGGCAGAACTCTTCGCCGAACTACTTCGATTCAATCGTGGGAATTTCGTCTTCACACACTTCATCGAGATTGCCATCGTAGACATAATGCTTGGTTTCGCGAGCGATAAGGCCCGAAAGCACGAGCACCATGATGATGTTCGGAATAGCCATGAGCGCATTGCCGATGTCGGAAACGAGCCAGACTGCGTCGCCGATTCCGACGGCGCCCAAAAAGCCGATGATCACGTAGAACACCTGGTAAGGAAGCTGCGCTTTCGCGCCGAACAGGTAGGTCACGCAGCGGTTTCCGTAGTAACTCCAGCCCAAAATGGTGGAGTACGCGAAGCTCACCATGCCGAGCACAAGGATCGGGGTGCCAATGTAAGGAATGGTCGCGAACGCCGCCGAAGCGAGCGCGGCGCCTTCCTTAATGCCGCCATTCTCGATAAGGCCGGGATTGGCGATGCCAACGGCAACGAGCACGATGCCCGTAACGGCGCAAATTACGACGGTCGACCAGAACGTGCCCGTCATGGCGACGAGCGCCTGACGTGCGGGGTTCTTCGTTGCAGCGGCAGCCGCCACGATAGGGGCCGAGCCCAAGCCCGATTCGTTCGAGAACAAGCCGCGCGCGCAGCCGAACTGCAAGGCGACCATGATGCCCGAACCCACGGCGCCGCCGAATGCGGCCTTTGAGGTGAACGCGCATTCGAAAATCATCGCGAGCGCGGGGCCGACGTATTGCCAATTGATGGCGAGGATAACCATGCAGCCGCCAAAGTAAGCGATGGCCATGAATGGCACGAGCTTCTCGGCAACGCTCGAGATGGATTTCACGCCGCCGAAAATAACGAGCGCCACGGCGATGGCGATCACGAGCGCGATAGCCCAATCGGGAACGCCCGGGAAGCTCGACTCGATGATGCCGGTGATAGCCGCCGACTGCACCGCGGAGCCCGTGCCGATGGTGGCGATAACGGCGAAGGCGGCAAACGCTACGGCGCCGAGCTTGGCCCACCCGGGCACGCTGCCATCGGGGCGTTTAAACGCGCGCTCCCATGCGTACATCGCGCCGCCGAGCATTTCGCCCTTGTGATCTTTCACGCGGTATTTGACCGACGCGAATACCTCGCAGTATTTGGTCGCGATGCCGAATACGCCGGTGAGCCACATCCAGAACACGGCGCCCGGGCCGCCAGCGATAATCGCGGTGGCAACGCCGACGATAGATCCCGTGCCGATGGTGCCCGCGAGCGCCGTGACGAGCGCGCCAAATTGGCTTACGTCGCCTTCGGCGTCTTCGTCTTTGGCGAGGGACAATTTGATGGCTGTCGGCAGCTTGCGCTGAATGAACCCTGTGCGAATGGTCAGGAAGATATGCGAGCCCAAGAGCAGGCAAATCATCGCCGGGCCCCATACGACAGCATCGATTTGAGTGAGAGCATTAATTATTGTATCCATGAAGATGCATGATACCACTCGTCCAATTTAATCTGAACTTTACTAAGGTGAACGACATCAAATCGAAAGAAAAATGATGCGGTGGTGAAAGAGTTGCCCGCAAAGCAAAGAAATCGCCTCCGCGCGCAATTGGCGGAGGCGATTGGTTCACGAGGGACTATGGGTCCGAGCGAAGCGGACGCGCGGGTCGCGATTGGGCGAAACTTGAAGGCTGGCGTGCGGCCTAGAACTGAAACTTTCGCTCGCTGCCGTCGATGTCGCAAATGCGGCACGTGCCGTTCTTCACGCTGAAAAACGCCAGACGGCCGTCGTTGGGGGAATCATGGTGCTCGCCGATGCCCACCATGTGTTCGAAGCCCGCTTGGCGAACCTCGTCGGGGCATATCTCGTCGTCGGCGAGCTCGGCTTCGCCTTCCACGACAATCCAGCACTCGCCCGGCTTCCACCCGGAAAGCTCGAACTTGGCATTCGCCTCAAGCTCGCGCCATACGTCTTTGTCGCGCGACGTGGAAAACCACAGCTTGCCGTCGGCCTGCGCGGCGAACGAGAACGGGCGCACGCGAGGCTGCGTGGGGTCGGCCGCGTCGATGGTGGCCAAATACCATGCGGGAATGCCCGTGAGATACTGTACGATTTCGTCCATGCGGTACTCCTTATATATATGTTGTCTACACGCCGTGCCGCGTGAGTTCCATGCATCGTCCCTTGCAGCGAGGCGAGGCGGGCGGGCTCTGTGCGTCGCTGCATGTGGCGACGCCGTGCCGTGCGGGGTGCGGAAGCCTACAGCTCCACAGGCACCCATTCTTCGTGGTCGCAAATCCATGCTTGGGGCTCTTCGGCGCTGAAGAAGACGAGCGTCTCATCGTTCGGTCCGTCGTAGTGCTCGCCAAGGCCCTCGAGGTGCTGCCATCCAGCTTCGCGCATTTCGGGCGACGCCTCGTCGACCAACCCCGCCTTGCCGCGCAAAATGAGCCAGCCGTGCCCCGGCCACCACGAGGTGGCTTCGAAGAGCTGGTTTTGCAGAAGCTCCTGCCACACGTCTTTCGTGGTGGCGGTTACGAACCACAGCTTGCCATCTTGGATTTGGGCGAACGAGAACGGACGCACGTGCGGTTGCCCGTCGACGCTCGTCGCTAAATACCAGGCGGGCACGGCGGTCATGTATTGCAAGACTTTCTCGAGTCCTTCTGCGGTCGTTTCGTTTTCAGACATGGCTTCTCCTATCTAGAGCAGCACGTTCACGGCAACAACGCCGCAAACGAGCACGGCGAACGCGGCGATGGCGAACGCGTCGAATTTCGAATAGCGCAGCGGGTGGAGCCTCGTGCGCCCCTCCTCGCCGTGGTAGCAGCGCGCATCCATGGCGGCCGACAGCGTTTCTGCATGGCGGAAGACGCTCGCGAACAGCGGAATCGTTACGCTTGAAAGTATGCGCAGCCCTTTCACGGGGCTTCCGTCGAGCGCGGCGCCTCGGCTGATTTGCGCGTGGTAGACGTTCGCGAGCTCGGTTGCGAACTGCGGCATGAAGCGCAGGGCGATGCCCATGATCATGCCCAGCTCGTGCGCGGGCACGCCGAAGCGGGCGAAGGGGTGCAGCATTTGCTCGACTGCCGCCGTAAGGTCGAGCGTGGTGGTCGTCATGGTGATAAGGCTCATGCCCATCATCATTAAAATGATGCGGCAGCCGACGAACAGGCATGAATGCACGCTGCCGGTGCTTATTTCGATGATGCCCCATTTGAGCAGCGTCTCGCCGCTTTGGTCGACGAAGAGGTTCAGCAGCGCGCAAATGAGCGCAATGGCCATAAGGGGCGCAAGCGAGCGCATGGCCTTGCCAAACGGAATGCGCGACACCACGTAAAGAAACGCCACGAACACCGCGATCGCGCCGAGGCCGGCAAATCCGCGCGCCATGAGCGCAACGATCAAGAAAACGAATCCGAGCGTGAGCTTCGTGCGCGCATCGCATTTGTGCAAGGGGCTATCCCCGGGGTAATAACTTCCGAAAGAGAACACTTCGTTCATCGCGCGCCGCCTTTCGTTATCGCGGCGATTTCGGCGGCAAGCGAGTCGATCGAATAGAGCGTATCGGCACTGAGCGGCGCGCCCGCATCAATGAGCGCATAGGCCATGCGCTGCGGCGCGGGAAGGCCCAGGCCAATCTCGTTGAGCTTGGCGGCGTGCATGAAGACGTGCGCGGGCGTGCCCTGGCGCACGATTTCGCCCTCTTTGAGCACGACCACGCGGTCGCACATCGCGGCCAGGTCGTCCATGCTGTGCGACACCATGACGACGGTCGTGCCCTGCTTGTGGAGCTGAGCGATAAGGTCCAAAAACTCACGGCGCGCCACAGGGTCGAGGCCGGCCACAGGCTCGTCGAGCACGAGCGCTTCAGGGTTCATGGCAAGCACGCCGGCGAAAGCGACGCGGCGTTGCTGGCCGCCTGAAAGCTCGAAGGGGCTCATCTCGCGCAAGTCGTCGATGGAAAGTCCCACGCGGGAAAGCGACTCGTGCACGCGTGCTTCCACTTCATCGCCCGAAAGGCCCAGGTTGCGCGGGCCGAACGCCACATCGTCGAACACGGTGTTCGCGAACAGCTGGCGCTCGGGGTATTGGAACACGATGCCGATGCGCGCCTTCGCGGCTGCTGCGGCCTTCTTGTCGGCCAAATCTTCGCCGCATACGAGCACGCGGCCACGACTCGGCTGAAGCAGGCCATTCATATGTTGGAGAAGGGTCGATTTGCCCGACCCTGTGTGGCCCGCAATGCCCAAGAACTCGCCGCGGCGCAACTCGAATGAAATATCTTTGAGCGCCCACACCTCGTTGGGATCGTTGCCCCAGGCCGCGCGTTCTTCGGATTTCGAGCCAAGCTTCTTGCGCTTGCGTTCCTTCTTTGATTTCGTGTAGGTGAAAGAAACATCCTCGAAGCGCAGAAGCGCGTCTTTGGAAGGCTCCGGCGCGGCTGCGTGGAACGTGGGGTCGATGTCTTTCGCGTGGCCCGCTTCGCCAAGCTTGCCCGCCTGTCCGAGTTTCGCAGTGATTTCTGCGACCATCTGGGCTTCGTCGACATGGGGCACGACCTGCATACCCGCCTTTTGAAGGGCGAGGCCAAGCTGGCACGAATACGGAACATCGAGGTTGAGCGCCGCGAGCTCGTCGGCGCGTGTGAGCACTTCTTCGGGCGTGCCCTCGCATGCGATGCGGCCCGCGTTCATGACCACGACGCGGTCGGCCGCGGCGGCTTCTTCCATGTAATGGGTGATCATGATAATGGTCATGCCGCGTTCGTTGAGTTCGCGGCACACGCGCATAAGGCCCTTGCGACCGCGCGGGTCGAGCATCGAAGACGCCTCGTCGAGGATAAGGGCGCGCGGTTTCATGGCAAGCACGCCGGCGATGGCGACGCGCTGCTTTTGGCCGCCGGAAAGCGCGTGGGTTTCGTGGCGCTCGAAGCCCACGAGCCCCACTTCTTTGAGCGCTTGCTTTACGCGTTCGGCGATGCGCTCGCTTTCAACGCCAAGGTTTTCGGGACCGAATGCCACGTCGTCTTCCACGAGCGATGCGACGAGCTGGTCGTCGGGGTTTTGGAACACCATGCCTGCGGTGGAGCGAATGTCGTAGACGTATTCTTCGTCTTGCGTATCGTGGCCCGCAACGCGCACACAACCCTCGTCGGGCACGAGCAGGGCATTCATGTGTTTCGCGAGCGTCGACTTGCCGGAGCCGTTGCCGCCCAGAATGCAGACGAATTCGCCGTCGGCGATATGCAAATCGATGCCTTGGAGCACGAAACGCTCGCCATCGTAGGTGAATCGAACGTTGGAGCAATCGATCATAGCTGGTCCTTCATATGCACGTCTGGCCGCTGCATGCGCAACGGCCAGATTGGGGAGATATCGCGTTAGTTTGCGGAAACGCGGCCCTTAACTTGCTTCTTCTTCGGGGTGATAAGGTTCGAGACGGCCTTGTACACAACGAGCGTGAGCACCGAGTTCAAAATGGTCTTCAAAAGGTTGAATGGAATAACCGCGGGAATCATGAGCGGCAAAATCACGTCGGCGGAACCGTACCAGAACCACACGCCAATGGTGAGGTTGGCCACGATGGAGCCGAGCGTTGCGAGCACGACGCCCAGAACCAAGCCGATGATCGCGCCTTTGTAGGTGTGCATTTTCTTATACAGAATGGCAGCGGGCAAAATGAACAGCAACGCGGCAACGAGGTTCATGAGCGCGCCAACCCAGTCGCCCGTGATGAGCGCGTGAATCACGATTGCGAGCGCGCCAACGGCAACGCCGGGGCCCGCGCCGTAGGCGAAGCCGACGACCATTGCGGGAACGAACGAGGGGTCGTACGTCAAAAACGGCGCCGCGGGAAGCAGCGGAATTTGCACGAACATGAACAGCGTGGCGATAGCGCACATAAGCGCCATGGTCACGAGTTGCTTCGTGTCCCACTTGTTCGTGTTCTTGAATTGGACGTGCGTAGACTGCTCAGACATAAGATCACCTGCCTCTTTCATCCGGACTTTAACCGTTGGTCTTGGACTCTCACCAAATCAGCCTTGCCAGCGCGCCAGCGTTGGAAGGGTCGCGGACTGCCGGTTCGCGAACGGCCCAGATTGCCGAACGCCTGCGCGCCCTTTGCCCGCAGCCGGTTCACCGCCAGTGGGGAATTTCACCCCGCCCTGAAACAGCGACACGAATGTTAGCACTGCCGCCCTGCCTTGTGAACCCACTTTATTCAACGAAAGTAAATGGCAATGGATCACGCGGAATTCCATAGGTCCGCCGTGTTGTTTTCTGGCATGCGGAATGAACGCGCAGTGCGATACGGTGGCCTTTCGGGTGCATCTCTGCAAAGAAGTCATGCATCAATTGCGTCGATGGGGCATTGTTTGGTCGTTTTACTGATGGCATCATAGATTTGTATCGCGTTTTAAAGGAGTGCGACGGCTATGGAAAAGCATGTATACGCAACCGAATCGGGTACGGTTCATTACTGGACCGCGGGGCCGCGCAATTCTGGTGCTTGCACGCTGATGTTCTTGCCGGGCTTAACCGCCGACCATGCGCTCTTCGATACCCAAATGGCTCACTTTTCCCATTCGTATCGCTGTATTACGTGGGATGCGCCAGCCCATGGGGAATCTCGCCCCTACCCTCTTGATTTTTCGCTCGATGACTACGCTTTGATTTTGCATGGCATTTTGTCGAAAGAGAATGTTTCCCGTCCTGTTTTGGTAGGTCAATCGCTGGGCGGATATGTCGCGCAGGCGTACATTGATTTATTCCCCGGAGAGGTCGCCGGTTTCGTGTCGATCGATTCAGCGCCACTCAAACGCATCTATTACCCAAAGTGGGAAATTGCCGCACTTCGCCACACGAAGGGCATGTACCTATCGATTCCCTGGCGATTGCTCAAGCGTTGGGGCTCTTTCGGCACGGCGGCAACGCCGTACGGTCGCGCCCAGATGCGTGCCATGATGGAGCGTTACGAAAGGCGGGAATATTGCGAGCTTGCCGCTCATGGGTACTTCATGCTTGCCGACGCAATCGACGCATGCAGGGCGTATGCCATCGATTGTCCGGCCCTTTTGCTCTGCGGCGAGCATGACAGGGCGGGCGATGTGCGCCCGTTCAATAAGAAGTGGAACAAAGGCGAGGGTATTTCCCTTGTGTGGATCCCGCGTGCGGGACATAACTCGAACGTCGATAATCCCGAATTCGTGAATAGCCAAATCGAACATTTCCTACTGTCGATTGACGAGAAGAGTGCTTAGTTTTGATCGTTGGGCTTGGGTTCTCCCTTATGCCGTAGGCAGCGCCACGTGAGCGGTGTAGGTCCTTGGCATGCACGAATGTCTTCCTTATGCATCGGCACGGCGGCCATTGGCAGCAAAAGGGTGCGTTTGGTATGGAAAAGAATGATAGCTAGCTAGCAGAATAGCAAGCTAGACATACCTAGAATTCGAAAATCGTGCATTCGTTGTAGTTGATCTCGGGTTTCGCCATAACGGCTTGCAGGGCCGCGCGCGCCGAAAGCGGCGCCGACCATGCTTGGCCGCAGCCCGCGTGCATCGATTGAGGTATGGGCACGAGTCTTCCCGCGACGCCGTTTTGCTCGCAAGCGGCGGCGAATGCCATTGCGCTCGTCGTATTCGGGAACGTGACCACGAAGCGCACATCGCCGAATGGCGAGACGTCGAAATTCTCTTCTGCCATAGGTATTCCCCTTTCAGCGAGCTGGCCAAGGCCGTTTGAGGCGTTTCGTTTTGGAGCGAGGCGCGGGTCTGCGGTGCGCTTCCGCTTTCAGCGCCCTTTCCTTTCGCGCCGCGTGTTCCTTGTGTCGCGCAGCGCTGCCCCTCGTCTCTCACCTCTCGTCTCTCGCGCTCAACGAAGAACGCCGGCGCACTTTCGCACCGGCGTTCTAAGCTCGAAACGTCAATTTACTTTGCGCGCTTCGCGTAAATGTACCAGTAGGCCATGCCAACGAGCACGCCACCGACGATGTTGCCAAGCGTGGCGGCGCTCAGGTTGAACAGAATGCCGCCCATCGTAATCGCGCCCTCGGCGCCAATGCCCATGGAATTGAGCAAAAGGCCGGTGGGCAGGAAGAACATGTTGGCAACGCAGTGCTCGAAGCCGCAGGCAACGAAGGCGGAAATCGGAAGGATGATGCCGATAACCTTGTCTGTCACCGTGCGTCCCGCGAAGCCGATCCACACGGCCAGGCACACGAAGATGTTGCACATGATGCCCTTCGCGAACAGCGTGAACCAATCGGGCGAAACCTTGCCGGCCGCAACGCTGACCATTGCTTGGCCAACGGCGCCGCTGTTCATGGCGTAGACCTGAGCGAAGTAAATCAGCGCAACGGCCACGAGCGCGCCAGCGAGGTTGCCAAACCACACGACCACCCAGTTCTTCAGCATGCCGGCCCAGTCGATTTTGCCCGATGCCTTCGCGCAACACATAAGCGAGTTGCCGGTGAACAGCTCAGCGCCGCAGCACAGCACGAGCACGAGGCCAAGGCAGAAGCAAATGCCGCCGACCATGCGTTGCGCTGCGAACGGAATTGTGGGATCTCCCAGGAACACGCAGAAATACATGCCGCCGAACGCGATGAACGCGCCCGCGAGCATCGCCGATATGAAGCATTTGCCCGTGGCCATTCCCGCTTTCGTTACTCCGATGCCTTCGGTTTTGGCCTCGGTTTCTGCAGGTGAAAGCGCATCGGGCTTCATCGCTGCGACGCATTTCGCGTCGAGCGTGACGGAGTCTTTCGTTTCCATAACAACCTCCATCCATGTTGGGGCGTATGCCCCACCTTTTACGAAATGCTCGCGGTGAAATCGCTTCCCGCTTTCAGCATTCCGTAAATTTTCTCAACCGCCTCGTGCACCTCGGGCGTAAGCGGGCTCATGAATTCGAGCTGCGCCGGCTGGATGCCGAGGAACACGACACTACCACAACAGCTTTTGAGCTCTTTGAGCAAAAAAGAAATTGGGAGTGAGTGGGTAGTAAAAAGCATGTTTGTGGCGACATCGTCCTCATCGAGCACGGCAATCGTGCCCGGTTCTTCGGACATATCGGCCGCATCGACCAGCAAAAGCACGTCTGGCTGCATGCGGCGCACCACGGCAAGCTGGTCTTCGGGCATTTGCCCTCCGTCGATGTTCGCCCAGCCTTCGATGGGCCCCTCCTCGAGCATCTTCGAGAGCATGGGGCCCGCCGCGTCGTCGCCGCGCAGCACCGCGCCTACCGTGAGAACAGCTTTTCCGCTCATGGCCTTCGAATCCTTCCCATGATGTATGCCGCGCCTTCCCGCGCGAGCGTGTCTACCGTCGAGCGAAGCGATTCGTAGCATGCGCGCGCTTCAGGCGAGAGCGTGCTCGCAGCCTCTTCGAAAGCCTGAAGCCCGGGCACGACCACGGCGAGATTCGTTTTATCGATCTGAATCTCGCCGTGGCGCATCATGCCCTCGAGCTTGTAACGAATGTCGCCTTCGGGCATGGCGCTTACCATCTCTTCGTAACGCGCAAGCGGCGTGCGGAATTGTTCCTCGAAGCAGTCGATGACGCCCGTGTGGTGCCCCACCGCGAGCGTGTAGTACAGCACGTCTTGCGCGTCGTCGGGAATCGATTTCTCGGTGTCGACGAACTTCTTCGTGAGTTGGTAGAACACGACCTCGGCGACGCCCGCCTCGGCATCTTTGGCCGAGGCGGGCGCGTAGGGCGCGTAATCGTGTGCGTTACCTTCCATTGCCGATCAGCGCCTCGCTTACGATGGCGGCCGCTTTGCCGTCGCCACCTGCAACGACGACCTTCTCGAGCGCTTGCTTGAGCAGTGCCTGGTTGGCGTCAGCGTCGACCGTCATCTTGTTGAGCGTATCGCCCAGATGCTTGTAGACTTCGGCACGGCGCGGGTCACTTTGGCCCTCGATGAGCGCGCTCACGGCGCCCATCACGTTTTGCGGGGTCTTTTCCAAAGTGGTCAGGAACTCATCTGCAAGCTGCTCGCCCTGCAGGTATCCCGAATACAGGCGCGCTTCTTTTTCGAGCGTGGTGCGCACCTTGTAGGGAATGTCCGCGTAGCGCAGCGTTGCCTGCTCGCCAGGCTTCTCGAAATCGTCCTTGTGCTTGAGTTTTTGGCCCAAAAGCCCAAGCGTCATCGCGAAGCCGTAGATGGTCTGGGCGGGAGTCGGCGGGCATCCGGGGATGTAGACATCGACCGGAATAATTTTGTCGGTTCCGCCCCACGTGCAGTAGTTGTCGTGGAACACGCCGCCCGTGCAGCCGCATGCGCCGTAGCTCACGACGAGCTTGGGGTCGGGCGCGCCGTCGTAGGCGCGCAGCGCGGGCATGCGCATGGCGCGCGTCATGGCGCCGGTGTATACCAAGATGTCGGCGTGGCGCGGGCTCGGCGTGTTCTTGATGCCGAAGCGTTCGGCGTCGAACACAGGCGTAATGGTCGAGAAAATCTCGATTTCGCAGCCATTGCAGCCGCCGCAGTCGACGCGGTAGATGTAGACGGAGCGCTTGATGTCGTTGAGCAGCGCGAGCTTGGCCTTCTGCACGCTTTCGTCGAGCGTGCGTTTGTCGGGCTGATACTGGAGCGCCTCGGGGTATTGCCTATCGATTATCATCTTTGGCCTCCATCTTCTTCTTGCGCTTGGCGCCCTGCAGCTCGTCGTTGCGCTTGGCGCGATATGCGTCATCCTTGCGACGGCATGCCGGGCACACATGCGAAAGCTCGAGCGACTTGGCGACTTCGGGGCTGTCGGCGCTTTGCTGCAGAATGGCCGTTGCGTAGGCGACTTGCTTGTTGGTCGCGTAGTACTTGCCGCAGCGCTCGCATGCCGCCAGGCTGTAGGTCGCCGTTTCCTCGAGGTCGTTTTTGTCCATGACGGCCAGCTCGAATTCCTTGCTGAGCTTGATGGCCTTCGTGGGGCATACCTCTTCGCAGCGGCCGCAGAAGATGCAGCGCCCGAAGTTGATCGACCAGGTGGTGGTGCCGGCCTCAACGTCGATTTGCATCTGAATGGCGTTGGGCGGGCACACGTTTGCGCAGGCCGCGCAGCCAATGCACTCTACGGCGTCATGCTCGGGCTTGCCGCGGTAGCCGTCGTATTGATGCAGCGGTGCCGCGGGATATTGCACCGTGGCATTGCCGGTGCGCAGGATTTCTTTGATCGTCTTAAGCATTGCGCACCTCCTAATCTTTCAGCGGCGAATGGCGACGGTCGGCGCAGTAGTTCTCGAGCTGGGTCTTGCTCAAGGTTTTCTGCGTGCGCTTGTTCACGTCGACGACGGTCACGCGCTCCGTGCACGAGTAGCACGGGTCGAGGCTGCCCACGATAAGGGCAGCGTCGGAAATGGTGTTGCCGCGGAACATGTAGCGCAGAACCGGCCAGTTGCTGTACGTGGATGCCTTGCAGCGCCAACGGTAGCACTTCTGGTTGTCGCCAACCATCGACCAGTGCACGTCCTCGCCGCGCGGGGCCTCGGTGAAGCCGAGCGCGAACTTGTTCGGGTCGTAGGTCCAGCCTTCGGTGAGCACGGGGCCCTTCGGCAGCTCCATGTCGAGCAGCTCTTCGATGATGTCGATGCTGTCGAACACCTCGCCGATGCGCACGAGCGTGCGGCCGAGCACGTCGCAGGAGTCTTCCGTGATGGGCTTGTGCTTGTCGGCGATGAGCTTGTAACCGTCAAACGGGTGCACCCAACGCGTGTCGCGGGCGAAGCCCGATCCACGCATGAGCGGGCCGACGGGGCTGTAGTCGCGCGCGATCTTCTTGTCGAGCACGCCGACGCCCTGGGTGCGCTTCATGAAGTTCGGGGTCGAGGTCATCTCGTCCACGAGGCGCTTCACGTCGGCGCGTAGCTCGGCCAGAAGGCGGCGGGTTTCGATTGTCTGCTCAGCGAGCATGTCGCGACGCACGCCGCCAATCAGGTTCAAGCCGTAGGTCTTGCGGGTGCCGGTCAAAAGCTCGGCCAAGTCCATCGCCTTCTCGCGTACGCGGAAGAAGTGCTGGAAGCCCGTGTCGAAGCCGGTGTAGTGGCACACGAGGCCCAAATTGAGCAGGTGCGAATGCAGGCGCTCGGTCTCAAGCGCGATGGAGCGAATGACCTGGGCGCGCAGCGGCACCTCGATGCCCTGGGCATGCTCGATGGTCTCGGAATAGGCCACCGAGTGCGCGTAGCCGCAAATGCCGCACACGCGCTCGGCCAGGAACGGCACCTGGTCGTAGTTCATGCGCGATTCGGCGCATTTCTCCATGCCGCGGTGGATGAAGAACAGGCGGTAGTCGGCATCGATGATGGTTTCGCCATCGACGAACAGGCGGAAGTGGCCAGGCTCGTCAGAGGTGATGTGCAAAGGACCCATCGGGATGATGGTGGTTTCCTTCTCGCCCGTTTCCTTCAAGAACTCGTAGCTCTCGAGGTCGCTTGTGGGGGCGGGACGATAGCGGTAGTCCATGGAGTCCTTGCGCAGCGGGTACATGCCGGCCGGCCAGTCGTCGGGCAGTACGAGGTTGCGGCCGTCGATGATGCCCTCGGCCTTCAGGCCGAACATGTCTTGCACCTCTCGCTCGCTCCATACCGCGGCCGGCACCTTCGCCGACACGGCGCGGAAGGTTTCGGTATCGCGCGGCACTTCGACGCGAACGGTGAGGAAACCGCGGTCCTCGCCTTCCATGGAGAGCACGTAGTACAGCGCGTAGTGGCCGTTGAGCTGGCGCTCGTCGTTGCCGACCATAACGGGCATGAAACCGTCGCGCTGGTAGTACAGATACTCGATGACTTCAGGCGCGGCGTCGGCCTCGACCGTGACGGTCACCTGATCTTCCGCCTGCCACTCGTAATGTTTCACAACTCCGGGGAAGTTATTCTGAACCGCCTCGATATGCGACTCGCACACCCTCGCGCGAGATTTTGCTGTTGCAGCCATAACTCCTCCTTATTCCATCGTTTCCGATGCGCCGAAGAGGCTCGAGAACAGGGGCTCTTCGTGCAGCGCGTTGACGTCGGACTGCAAAACGATGGCGGTCGCATCCTCGACGCCTGCGATAACCGGCTGGGGCATCGCGACGCCGAACCACAAAATGACGGCGACCATAATGATCTCGGGGGCCAACGCCAGCGCGCCGACGTCGCCCTTCTTCACGGTTTCAGGCGCTTCGCCAAACACGGCGCCGGTAACCACGTGCACGCACGCCGCAACGACGATGGTCAGTGCGATGCCGAACAGCACCACGAGCGCGATGTGTCCGCCGAGCACGCCTGCGGCGAATGCCATGATCTCAGACACGAACATGGCGAACGGCGGGAAGCCGGCAAGGGCGAAGAAGCCGATCGCCATGAGCACTGCCGTGGTGGGGGCCACGCGCAGAATGCCGCTGATCTTGTTCAGGTCGCGGGTGCCGTACTCCATGAGCACGTTGCCCGAGATGCAGAACAGCAGCGCCTTGGTGAAGCCGTGCGTCACGCAGTGCAGAAGCGCTGCGGCGATGCCGAGCGGTCCGCCGAAGCCCAAGCACAAAGCCACGATGCCGATGTTTTCGCAGGAGTGGTACGCCAGCTTGCGCTTGAGGTCGTCTTGCGAGAACACGGCCAGGGCGGCCATGCCAACCGAGATCGCGCCCAGAATGAGCATGACGGTTTGCGGGAAGGTAGGGCCTACAGCCTGGATGGCCAGGATGTAGAAGCGGATGATGATGAGCATCGCGCACTTCAAAAGCACGCCGGAAAGCAATGCCGAAACGGGGCTCGGAGCCTCGGAGTGGGCATCGGGCAGCCAGGTGTGCATGGGGAACAGGCCAGCCTTCGTGCCGAAGCCGATGGCGGCGAACACGAATGCGATTTGGATGAGCTGGGCGTCGAACTGCGTTGCGTAAGGCAGGATCGAGGTCCAGAACACGGCCTGGGTCGGGTCGGCCATGAGCGCGTTCGCGTTGGCGTAAACCAGCACGGTGCCGTACAGGCCGAACGCCACGCCGGCGGTGCACACGATGACGTACTTCCACGCCGCCTCAAGCGAGAGCTTCGTGTTGTAGGAGCCGACGAGGAACACGGTCGCAAGCGTGGTCGCTTCGATGGCGGCCCACATCATGATGATGTTGTTCGAGGTTACAACCAGAAGCATCGAGAACACGAACAGGCTGAAGAATACGTAGTACTGCTTCACCTGGCCAGGTCCCATGTTTCCGATTTCGATGTCGTGGCGCACATAGGCGATGGAGTAGATGCCCGTGAGCAGACCGATCACGCCGATAAGGGTGGCGAAGATCGAACCCAGACCGTCGAGGCGGAACCACAGGCCGCATGCCTCGATGGCGGTACCCGACACGAATTCGTTGACGACCAGATAGATTGCCAGCACGCACACGGTGCCGACCGACAAGATGTGAATCGATTCATACGCTGCGGCGGGCACGGCTTTGGAAGGCAAAACCGCCATGAGCAGCGCGGCGATCAAGGGGATCGCAAGCAGAACGACGAGCATAGTCGCGAAATCCATGATGACCCCCCTAACCCTTCAATTCCGAAAGCTCATCCGCGTTGAGCGTATGAGTGCAGTTGTAGATGCGCAGCGCCACAATCGCCATGATGATGATGGCGAAAATGGCGTCGGTCGCGATGCCGACCTCGACGAGCTCAGGCGCCTGGGGCGCGAGCAGGGCGAGCGTGACATGCGAGCCGTTTTCCATCAGGCAGTAGCCGAACATCTGCTTCAAGATATTGCGTTGCGTGATGATGCAGGTCAGGCCAATGAAGAAGTGCGCAAGCGATACGGCGAGCGCGGGCTTGACCTCGGCCGCGGTGGGAAGCTGGATTCCCATAACGGCGATGAAGCACACGAGCAGCTCAATTGCCACGAGCACGATGGAGAGCACCGGCGTGGTGGAAGAGCCTTCCGTGTTTTCGGGCGCGCCCATCTTCTTGTACGCGTACAGAACCACGGCAGGCACGAAGATGACCTTCGTGAGCGTTGCGGTGAACGACCACGTGAACAGTTCGGTCGAACCGGTGGTCATGCCGAGCGTAATGAAGATGGCCACGAGCACGCACGACTGCGCGGCGTATTCGAACGCGGAGGTGCGCGGCGAGCGCGTGAGCATGACCGACAGCGAGGTCACGATGAGCAACGCGCCCAGGATATTCACGAGAACATATCCGTTCATTGTTGCCTCCTATCCGAGCCACGCTGCAGCGATGAAGCTGGAGCAAACGGTCATGATGATCAATACGATGAACACGCCGACCATGGGCTTAGGCAAAGCCTGGCTGTTGGCGACGGTTTCGGAAGGCTCGCCCGGAATGACCGAGCCCATCCACTTCAGGAACCATGCGAAGCACGCGACAGTTTCGATAAGGCCAACGACCACGATGGCCGTGAGCAGCCAGTTGCCCTGCGCGGCGGTGAAGGAGCCCGCGAAGATGGCGAACTTGCTGAAGAAGCCGTTGAACGGCGGGCAGCCCGCGATGGCGAGCGCCGCGACGCCGAAGCCGACGGCCAGAAGCGGCTGCTTCTTCAAAACGCCCTTCAGCTTAGGCAGCATACGGGTGCCCATGGTGTAGCTGAATGCGCCGGCGACCAGGAAGAACAGCGTTTTCGCGAAGGCGTGGTTGAACATGTGCATCACGCCGCCGTCGAAGGCGAGCTGGCTGCCGAACACGAAGAAGCCGAAGCCCAGGAAGATGTAGGACAGCTGCGAGATGGTCGAAAAGGCCAAGAGGCGCTTCATGTCTTTCTGGGGCAGGTACATGAAGAAGCTGAAGATCATGGTGACGATGGCGCCAATCACGATGACCCAGCCAACGGGCTCGGGAATCACGCCGGCGGAAGCGAGGGCGCGTGCGAGCACGGCGACGCCAACCTTAACCATGGACGCGCCATGCAAGTAGGCCGAAACGGGCGTGGGAGCTTCCATTGCGGAAGGCAGCCACATGTAGAACGGCAGCTGGGCCGATTTGCCCCACGCTGCGATGACGATGCATACCAGAACGGCGATCTTCCACGAGTCGGACAGGCCGGCGATTGCGGAAATCTCGAACGTGCCAGTCTGCGAGAACAGCAGGCAGGTCGCGATGTAGAGTCCCAGCGCGCCGATGTGCGTGAGGATGAGCGCCTTCATGGCCGACTTGTTTGCGGTGGGCGTGCCGTAGTAGCCGATAAGGGCCCACGAGCATGCGCCCGTGATCTCGAAGAACACAAGCTGGCACACGAGCGTGTCGCTGTATACGAGGCCGGCCATCGCGCCGATGAACACGGTGAAGAAGGCATAGAAGCGACGGCGCGGAGCATCGGGATGCTCGCGGTTGCCGGCGTTCATATAGCCAACCGAGTAAATCGAGATGAGCAGGCCGATTCCAACGAACGCGGTGGCGAGCATGACCGACATCTTGTCGAAGATCAGGCTCAAAATGGTCGCGTTGCCCATGGAAGCCAATGCGACGGTAACGGTCTCTCCCCCGTTTTGCGCGAGCATTGCCCATAC
>CAKUEV010000002.1 GCA_934646845.1 uncultured Slackia sp. | reverse complement strand
GGCGGCGGCAACAACGGCGCGTGCGACGGGGTGGGGGAAGTGTTCCTCCAGGCACGCCGCGAAACGCAGCACCTCGTCTTCGCTCCAGCCGTCGGTGGGAATCACGCGTGCGAGCTTTGGTTGAGCTTCCGTAAGCGTGCCCGTTTTGTCGAATACGATAGTGTCTGCTTTGGCGAACGCCTCGAAATACTTTGCGCCTTTCACCATGACGCCGGCTTTGGCGGCGTTGCTCATGGCGGTCATAACGGCGATGGAGCCCGTGAGCTTCAGCGCGCATGAGTAATCGACCATGAGCGCGGCGGACGTTTTCACAAGGCTGCGCGTAGTGAGCGCCACAAGGCCCGCGAGCAGGAAATTCCACGGCACAATTTTGTTCGCCAGGTTTTCCATGCGCCATTGGCCTTCCGATTTCAGCGAATCGGCGGCTTCAACGAGCGACACGATGGAGCGCAGTTTCGTCTGCGATGTATTAGCGCGCACGCGTACTAAAATCTCGCCATCTTCTACGACGGTGCCGGCAAACACATCGTCTCCGACGGTTCGTTCCACAGCCAAGGGCTCGCCGGTCAAAGTAGCTTGGTTTACCATGGCGCATCCATGCTCCACGACGCCATCGATGCAAATGGACATGCCGGTGCGCACGGCCACCAAATCGCCAGGCATAAGCTCGCTGGCCGACACGCTTGTCTCGGTGTCGCCAACCACCTTCTGTGCCTTGTCGGGCACATCGAGAAGGGAGCTGATGAGTTCGTTTTCGCTCATGGCGCGCGTGTAATCTTCCAGCAACTCGCCCACGTTCAACAGGAACATGGTTTGCGATGCTGTATCGAAGTCACGTTTCACGAACGAAATTCCAATTGCCGATGCGTCAAGCACGGGCACGGTAAGGCGTGAACGCGACAGTTCGAGCAGCGCGGCGCGCAAGAACGGCAGAAATCCTACGACGGTGCACACGGCGCGGATGGGCGCGGGCAAAAACCACTTGCGCGCATAGCGTGCACCAATAAGAACGGCGAGATTCATGAACAGCGCGTGCGTTCGCGGTTCAAACTGCACCGTGTAGCCGGTTTTCGCGTCGGCGATCTTGTCGGCGTCGAACGTGCAGAGCGTATCGAGCACGTGTGCGCGTTTTGCGGCATCGAAGTCGACGGACATTTGGCCGATGCGGCCGTAGAGCTGCACGCGGCGTACGCCATCGATTTCCTTGGTGAGTTTGATGAGTGCGTCGAGGTCCTCTTCAGGAACAGGGCCCGCCAGTTTCAGACGGGCCCTGCCGGGGATCTCTTTAATTATCGAGAACTCCATAGCGAATACCGCGAGGCGTTATTCGGCAGGGGTTTCGGGCTCGGTTTTCGCGTCGCTCGTAAGATAGGTGGCTTCGGCAACCAGGTCATCGACCTCGGCTTTCGCCTGCTCAACCATGTCCTGGTAGCAATTCTTCGCACGCAGGCCGCATGCGATGCCATGCACATAGGCTTTCTTTGCGGGTGTGCTGGTGAGCGCCTTGATGCCCGCAGTGCCCAGCAAGAAGCCGCCGCCAACCAGCAGGGTGTTAAACGTAGCCTTTTTCATGTTTGTCCTCCTTCGAACCGCGATGAATCGCGAATGCGTTGATGTGTGAACGATGTATGCTCACACATACTTTTTGCAAAAGTAAGAGTAGTGTTACAATCCTTCAAAGTCAATGAAGGTAAACTCGATGTTAAGGAAGATTTACATATGGAAGGCATGAACGCTCAGACAGCCGTTTTGCTGGCGGTCATCATCGTGGGCATGGTTTTTGCCGCCCGTCGCATGTACCGCGTATTCTCGCTCAAAGATGACTGCTGCGGCGGCGGCGCGAAAGACTCGTCGAAGAAATTCAAGGCGGTGCGCGTGAGCGACACGAACGAGGCGAACTACAAGCATGCGCTCGATTTGAAAATTGGTGGAATGACCTGCGAAAAATGCGTCGAGAACGTGCAGAATGCCATCAACTCCATCGATGCGGGCAACGTATGGGCTCGTGTCGATTTGGACTCGAAAACGGCGCATATTCTTTCGAAGAACGCTCTTGACCAGGCTTCTGTTGAAGAAGCGGTTGAAGCGGCGGGGTATTTCGTAAGCCGTCGATAGGGTGGCGCAATCGAGCTTCGGCTTTCGCGCATTTCGCAATGCGGCGTGAAGGCCGCACGCGGCGGGGATTGGCGGCTGCCTGTATTCCGCTTGAACGGCTTCAAGTGAATTTTGAGGCTGTTGCGCAATTGGGGGAACTGTCCAGATGCGCGCTTGTTGCGCTTAGACAAAGAGAAGGCGCCGGTTCCTCGGGAAAACGAGGGGCCGGCGCCTTTTTTGAAGCGTGCGTGCTTAGTTATCGCACATAAGCAGCCAGGCATTATTCGGCGCCATGGCGTGCTCGCAGAAGCTGCAGGGCTTCTCGGCGCATAGCGGCGCGCTGCGCCACATGGGGGCGTTTTCCCATTCGCCGAGTAGCTCGGCGGGCAGCATGCTTTGCGGAACCGTGGTGAGCCCACGCGCGCCACACCCAAGCGCGGTTTCGATTTCCGCTTCATGTTCCATCGACCAGGCGAACATGCCAGCGAGCTGGCGCATGCCTCGTGCGGTGGGATGCGTGCCCTCAATTGCTTCGTAGTCCATGCCGCAGGCGAAGGCGTCGGCCACATGAGCGCCGGCTTCATGGGCGGCGGCGCGAATGGCGTCGTTGTAGTCGGCGAAGGGAACGCCGCGGAAATCGTAGGCGAACTGCGGCTTTGCGTGGCCTGCGATACGTCCGGGAACGAGTGTGACGCACCAGATTTCGGTTTCGGGGCAGCGCGCGCGAAGGCGAGCGAGCATCGAGGCATAGGCGGCTTTGAAGCGGTCGATTTGTCCGGGCGCCGCAAGCTCGGCAAGAACCTTTTCGGCGGGTGCTTGCGCCGAAAGTTCGGCGGGGCAGGCCGATCCGTGGCCGTCGGCGTTCATTTTGGCGCCGCCCCAGCCGTAGTCGTTGATGCCGATGAAACATACGATGGCATCGGGGGCCTCGCCCTCATCGCCTAAGATCGCGTTGGCGCGCGCATCGGAATCGCCGGCGGGGAAGAACCCGCCTTCCACGAGGCTTCCTGAAAACGAGCCGTTTTTCAAAAGCGTGCCGTCAAAATGGTCGATGAGCAGGTGCCACCATGTTTGCTCGACATGCGTGACGCCCGTTTTCTCCAATCGTTCGTCGGAGTAGAACACGTCGAAGCCCGGTGGGTTCCATCCGTCGAATGTTGAGATGGAGTCGCCGAAGATCGAAAACGTTTTTGCCACCAGATTGCTCCTTGGGTTGGTTGTTCGGTCGTGCGTGCAAACGTGCGCGACCCGCGCGACGGGCGTGCGGGTCGATTTGTGCTTATATAAAAGATGTGCGAAACACCAGGTCGAGCCGAGCGTTGCGCGTATGCGGCGCTAGGCGTATTTCAGGAAGGCGCGGTAGGCTTTCAACGCTTCGTATATGTCGGCCTTGTCGACCACTTCCCATGGCGCGTGCATCGAAAGCACCGGCACGCCGCAGTCGATGACGTTCATGCCATATTCCGCCAGAATGTAAGCGATGGTTCCGCCGCCGCCCACATCAACGCGACCGAGCTCGGCGGTTTGGAACGCGGCGTTGCCCTTGTCCATGACGGAGCGAATCTTGGCCATGTATTCAGCGTTCGCGTCGTTCGAGCCGCTTTTGCCGCGCGCACCGGTGAATTTGTTGAACACCACGCCGCGGCCCAGATAGGCGGCGTTCTTCGTTTCGAAGGCGCTTGCATAGCTGGGGTCGAAGCCCGCAGACACGTCGCTCGAAAGCATGGACGAGTTCGCGAGGCAGCGGCGCAGCGGCAAATCGCCTGCCTGGCCGGCGAGGTCCATGAGTTCGGCGATGGTGTTCTCGAAGAACATCGACGTCATGCCCGTAGCGCCCACGCTGCCGATTTCTTCTTTGTCGACCAGAATGCAGATGCCCGTTTTCTCAAGGTCGCTCGCCTCGAGCTGCGCGACCAGGCTGGGGAAGGCGCATACGCGATCGTCGTGGCCGTAGCCGAGCACCATGGAGCGGTCGAAGCCCAGCTCGCGTGCGCGGCCGGCGGGAACGACCTCGAGCTCGCTCGAAAGGAAGTCCTCTTCTTCCATGCCGTATTTCTCGGCGAGCAGCGCGAGCATGGTCGCTTTCACGGGTTCTTTTTCCGCGAGTTTCTCGAGCTCGGTTTTCTCGGCGTTTTCTTTGCCTTCGGGCTTCGCGGCGGGGCGGCCGCCCGCAAGCACGTCGAGATTTTCGCCCTCGACGACCTCGGATGCCTTCTTCTGCATTTGGTCGTTGGCAAGATGGATGAGCAGGTCGGTGATGCAGAACACGGGGTCGCCTGCGTCTTCGCCCACGTTCACGCGCTCAACGCTGCCGTCTTTTTTCGCGATAACGCCGTGAATGGCGAGCGGGAGCGTGATCCACTGGTACTTCTTGATGCCGCCGTAGTAATGCGTGTCGAGCAGCGCCAGATCGCCCGACTCATAGAGCGGGTTTTGCTTGATGTCCAAACGCGGGCTGTCGACGTGCGCGCCCAAAATGTTCAGGCCGTCCTGCATGGGTCGGCTGCCGATGTGCGCCAAGATGATGGTTTTGCCGTACAGCTCGGCGTATACCTTGTCGCCTGCAGCGAGCTGCTTGCCCGCGGCGCGCGCCTCGTCGAGCGAAATGTAGCCCGCCTCGCGCGCCTGTGTGATGGCGGTTGCCACGCATTCGCGTTCGGTCTTGTTGGCGCTGATGAAATCGATGTAGCCGGCTGCGAGCTTCTCGAGCTCGGCCAGCTGCGGCTCGTCGTATGCGAGCCATGCGTTCTTGTGCTCCAAAGCAGTTCCTTTCGCTTGGGAATTCTCACAAGCGCATTATAGAAGGGAATGGACGCGGCGGCATGTCGGCGGCGAAACGAAACAGAATGGTCTTAACCGAGCGGCCATTCTCGTGTGTACACCACGGAGGACACTTGTCTTCTTTTTCAGGATATAATTGCACCAGGTTAAAGCATGGGCGTTGGCGATTGGAGCGAACATGGCCGAAGTTGTCGCGAGCAAATTGAAGCTATTGCATCTGGCTCGCATTTTCGAGCGCGAGACCGACGACGACCACGGCCTTACTGCGCCGCAAATTATTGGAAAGCTTGCCGAGCTCGGTGTGAACGTCGAGCGTAAAACCTTGTATCGCGATATCGATTGCCTGCGTGCATTTGGGTACAACATTCTGAAGTACAATCGCGCGCCCATCGAATACGGCCTGGCTACACGCGACTTCCAAGAGCAGGAGCTATTGCTTTTGGCCGATGCTGTACAGTCGTCGAAGTTCCTTACCGAAAGCAAAAGCCGCTCACTCGTCGAAGGCATAGGCAAACTCGGCAGCAGATACATGGACGAAAACCTGCGTAAACAGGTGCATGTCGAAGGCCGCATCAAGAGCCAAAACGAGTCGGTGTTCTACAACATCGATGCCATTCAGCGCGCCATCTCGCTTCGCCGTAAAATCGAATTCCGCTATTTCAAATACGACGAGCATAAAAAGCGCGTTACGAGCAAGCATGGGGATGGAAGCGAGATATATAAAGAAACCCCTGTTCAGCTTGCATATATGGACGATGAATACTACCTCATTGTTTGGAATGACAAATACGCCGGTTTCACCCATTACCGCGTCGATAGGATGCAAAACCTCGAGGTGTCGAGCGAGGCGGCCACGCGCAACGATGAGATTTCATCATTTGACGTGGCCAAGCATCAGCAGCGTGTATTCGGCATGTTCCATGGCGAATCGGTCGGTGTCACGCTGCTTGTGCGCGGGTCTGTGATGAGTGCGATTGTCGACCGTTTCGGTAAAGATGTCGAAGTGCTGCCTGCGGAAGACGGTTGGGCGCGCGTGTGCGTGACGGTTATGGCCGCGCCCACGTTCTACGGGTGGCTTGCGACATTCGGCTCGAGCGTGCAAATCGAAGAGCCGCGGTCGTTGCGTCAGGCGTATGCGAGCTACCTATCGGCAATCCTGGAGAATTATCAGTAAGGGGCCACGTCGAAAGCGTGGGTGAGTCGTGGTGTGAGGGAGACTTTCATGGCTGAATGCTGCAGGTGCCACCGAAGGCTCGGCGTGCTGTCGGCGAAAATCGAGCTTCTCGATGGCGCGATGTGTGCCAGTTGCTTTCGAGGGCTTGGGCTGCCTGAGCTGGCGAACGACCCAGACAACTCCATGGGAAATATACGGTATGTGGCGAGAAACTTCCTCTACACGCCCGTGGCTGGCGTCGATGCTATGGTCCAGGCTGTTCTTGCGGGCAGGTATTTCAGCCCTTGGTATGCCGTGAGCAATCTGGCTCAGTTCGACGACCGCCGAAAAGAGGTCCATTTTTCGAAGGTGGGGCTCAGCGTCAAGGAAGATGCCTACATCATTGCGTACCGCGATTTGGTTGGATGCGACCTCCTTGAAGACGGCAAGATGGTCGAAAAGGGCAGCCTTGTTGGGGCCGTGACGGGCGAGGTGCTGTTCGGTGACCTCGAGGGCGCGCTGCTCGGTAGTATGGCGTGTGCATGCAACGAGGCGTACTGCTCATCAATGATGCTGAAAATCATCACGCGCCAGCGAGGCAACGAGGTTATTATCTTGCCGCTTATACAAAGCAAAACGAAATGCGACAGCGCGAGTTATCGGCGAGCAGTTAAAGATGCGTTCGAAATCGTGGATAAGATCGACGAGATAGTTTGGGCGGAATTCGACGAATAACCGCTCATCGGCATTTTCTTGCCTTTCGCCCTTGGCCGATTGTCGTTTTCGCCGTTTCATCGGGGTGCCCACCTTCATTTCCGTACGTCCTTTGAATTTGTCGGGAGCTCTGGCGTTCGTGCGATGGGGGCGCATATAATGTTCCGTTAACGTTCCGGAAAACACACAAACCGAAGGAGACATCAGATGGCGTTCTACTACGAGGAACCCTCGCGTACGTTTAATGAGTATTTGCTGGTCCCGGGCCACACCCCGGCGTCCTGCATCCCTGCGAAGGTTGACTTGAAAACGCCGCTGGTGCGTTACCGCAAGGGTCAGGAAGAGTGCCCCATTTCGCTGAACATCCCCATGGTGTCGGCAATCATGGCCGCTGTTTCTGACGACCATATGGCTGTTGCCCTCGCCACTGAAGGTGGCATCTCGTTTATTTATGGCAACCAGACCATCGAGAGCGAAGCGGCCATGGTCGCTCGTGTGAAGGCGTACAAGGCTGGCTTCGTCGTTTCCGACACCAACCTTTCGCCTGACACTACGCTCGAAGAAGTCGTCGCCCTGAAGGAGCAAACCGGCCATTCCACCATGCCCGTCACCGATAACGGCCAGGCTGGCGGCAAGCTGCTCGGCGTCGTTACCGAGCGCGACTATCGCCTTTCGCGCATGTCGCTCGATACCAAGGTTTCCGAGTTCATGACTCCCCGCGAAAACCTCGTGGTTGCTACCGAAGGCACCTCGCTGAAGGAAGCCAACGACATCATCTGGGATCACAAGCTCAACAGCCTGCCTATTGTCGATGCGAACGACAACCTGTGCTACCTCGTGTTCCGCCAAGACTACGATACCCATAAGGAAAACCCGCTCGAGTTGCTCGACAACGAGAAGCGCTACCTGGTTGGCGCGGGCATCAACTCCCGCGACTACGCCGAGCGCGTTCCCGCTCTGGTCGAGGCTGGCGCCGACGTGCTGTGCATCGACTCTTCCGAGGGCTATTCTGACTGGCAGAAGATGACCATCGAATGGGTGCGCGAGCACTACGGCAACGATGTGAAAATCGGTGCCGGCAACGTTGTCGACCGCGAAGGCTTCCGTTTCCTCGCCGAAGCTGGCGCCGACTTCATCAAGGTCGGTATTGGCGGCGGTTCCATCTGCATCACCCGCGAGACCAAGGGCATCGGCCGTGGCCAGGCTACCGCGACCATCGAAGTCGCCAAGGCTCGTGACGAGTACTTCGAGGAGACCGGCATCTACGTGCCCATCTGCTCCGATGGCGGCATCGTGTACGACCACCACATCTCGCTCGCGCTCGCCATGGGCGCCGACTTCGTGATGCTCGGCCGTTACTTCGCCCGCTTCGACGAGTCCCCGTCGGCCAAGGTCATGGTCAACGGCACTTACATGAAGGAATACTGGGGCGAGGGTTCTGCCCGCGCTCGCAACTGGGGCCGTTACGACCTCGGCGGCAAGAAGAGCCTTTCCTTCGAAGAGGGCGTCGACTCGTACGTGCCTTACGCTGGCAGCCTGAAGGACAACATCGCTGTTACGCTGCTCAAGATCAAGTCCACGATGTGCAACTGCGGCGCGCTCACGATTCCTGAGTTCCGCGACAAGGCGAAGCTCACCACCGTGTCTTCGACCTCCATCGTCGAGGGCGGCGCTCACGACGTTTTGCTGAAAGACAAAACGCCGTACGTTTCTCGCGTTCGCTAAAAGCTGCGTTTTGAGCAAATAACAGCACGGAAAGCGACCCTTCGGGGTCGCTTTTTATATGGGCAAACGTTACTAATGTGGGGTGTGAACTACTCGCATTGACTTTACCAGGGAGTTTGTTCAAAATAGTCGGTTGTGTTTCTTTCCCACGCAATTCGTGGGTATAAGAAGGCGGGTTTCCGCCACTGCCAATGGCGCGTTGAGCGCGGTTGGAGGCGTAGAGAAAAACGACGAAAGCGGTTTATATCAAAACCTTTTCCAACATAACGGCGTTGCTGCTCGCGGGCGTTCTGTCCGCTGGCTCGCTGACCTTCGCATGCGCCACACCCGCCTATGCCGACGAGGTAAGCGACGCCCAGAACGCGCTCAGCGCTGCCGAAGCCCGCATGTCACAAATTGCTTCAGAGCACGAAGCCCTCGTCAAGCAGGCTGAAGAGCTCCAAGAGCAAATCGACGAAGCCACCCAAGGCGTAATGGACGCGCAGGCGGCCGCTCAGGCCGGCCGAGACAAGCTTGGCATCTATGCGACCCAAGAGTACAAAACGGGCGGCATCTCTCTTATTAAAGTGCTGCTCGAATCGCAAAGCATCTCTGATCTCGTGAATAACATGCAGTACTTCGATGCGATCCAGGAAGACCAAGCTCGCCAAATCGCAGAGCAGAAGCAGCTCGAAGCTACGTTTAACGACGCCCTCGACGACCTGAACAAGAAAAAAGACGAACAGGTTAAAGCCATTTCCGATGCCGAAGCCAAGCAAACCGAAGCCCAACAGGTTGTGGCACAGGCCACCGCGCACTTGAGCGATGCCCAGGCTGCTGCCGAAGCCGCTCGTTTGGCCGAGCTGCAAAAGCAGGCCGAAGCGCTGAAGGCCCAGCAGGAAGCCCAGTCTCAAACCGAGCAAGCCTCTGCGGAGGAATCGAAGGGCGCTGCCGAAAAGGCGGAGGAATCTGGCAACAGCGCTGCGTCGAATTCCGGCAACCAATCTTCAAGCAGCTCATCGAGCGAATCGAACGGCTCGAGCTCGAACAATTCCAATTCCTCGAATACGAGCTCGGGTTGGCAGTCGGGCGTTGTTTCCGCCTACGGCTCAACGAGTGATGGCACGCTGGGCGCTCACACCGCGACGGGCGCGATCGTCAGCGAAAGCTCCATGGGCGTGGCTGTTCCCATGTCTATGCCGAACTACCGCTCTTATTTTGGGCGCTCGGTCGAAATCAGCTATGGCGGTCGCACGGCTGTCGCTGTGGTGAACGACTGCGGTGGCCTGGGCGGCGGCTCCCGCGCGCTCGATTTGCAGCCTGGCGTATGGAAGGCCCTTGGCGCGAGCAGCTGTTTCGATTGGGGCGTGCGCACCGTTTCTTACCGTTTCCTGTAGAAGCAGGTGCCCGCATCGCTATGCGCTGCGCCGCCCGTTTCTTCACGCGATGGAGCACCACGCAAGGGAAGGGCAGTCTCGATGGACGCCTTCCTTAGGGCGCATCGCACGGCGGGCCGGCGAGCGGTTCCGCATTCAATGCAAGCCTGACTTGTTGGATTTCATTTGGATATTTCTTATTGAGCTGCATTACCGTCCGCATTTGCGGACGTTTTTTTGTATGAAGCGCAAAGTATGAAGTGCAAAGGCGCGTTACAATAGGCGAATTATCGTTGCGCATGCATATGCGCTGAAGTTCCGGATTAGCAGGAGCACACATGAAGGAATATAATCCCCTCGAGATCGAGCCGCGTTGGCACGCGGCTTGGGAAGAAAGCGGCATCAACAAGGTGCATGAAGAAGACGGGCGCCCCAAGAAATACATCTTGGAAATGTTCCCGTATCCCTCGGGCGACATTCACATGGGCCATGCCCGTAACTATTCGATTGGCGACGTTATTGCTCGCTACTATCGCATGAAGGGCTTCGACGTTTTGCATCCCATGGGTTGGGACGCCTTCGGCCTGCCTGCAGAAAATGCTGCCATCAAGCACCATAGCCATCCTGCCAAATGGACGTATGCCAACATCGAAACCCAGAAGGCCAGCTTCAAGCGCATGGGCTTTTCCTACGACTGGGACCGCACCGTTGTGGCGTGCGACCCCGAGTACTATCGCTGGGGCCAGTGGATTTTTGAGAAGTTCTGGGAGCGTGGCCTCGTCGAGCGCCGCAACTCTCCCGTGAATTGGTGCCCGGGCTGCCAGACCGTTCTGGCGAACGAGCAGGTTATCGAAGGCCGTTGCTGGCGCTGCGATTCCGAAATCGAGAAGCGCGACCTCACGCAGTGGTACCTGAAGATCACCGACTACGCGCAGGAATTGCTCGACGACCTTGACCAGCTCGAAGGCTGGCCCGAGCGCGTGAAGCAGCAGCAGTCCAACTGGATTGGCCGCTCTGAAGGCGCCGAGGTCGACTTCGTGCTGTGCGACAAAGACGGCAACGTGCCCGCCGAGCCTGCCGAAGACGATATCATCACCGTGTTCACCACGCGTGCCGACACGCTGTTCGGCGCGAGTTTCTTCGTGCTTGCCCCCGAATACAAGGGTCTCGCGGCGCTTGTCGAGGGTACCGAATACGAGAAGCCGGTTATGGATCTCGTCGAGGCCTCCAAGAAGATCACCGCGGTGCAGCGCGCCCAGGGCGACCACGAAAAGCACGGCGAGTTTACCGGTCGTTACGCGGTCAATCCCATTAATGGCGAAAAGCTGCCCATCTGGGTTGCCGACTATGTCGTTGCCGATTACGGCACGGGTGCCGTTATGGCTGTTCCGTGCGGCGACCAGCGCGACTTCGAATTCGCTCGCAAATACGACTTGCCCATCATTCCCATCATCTTGGGCGATGACGACCCGCTGTTCGAGCAGCTGAAAGACGAGCAGAACCGCGTGGTCACCTCGGTCGATTGGCCCGAGGCCTACGCCGCCGAAGGCACGCTTGTGCAGTCGGGCAAATACACCGGCATGACCGGCGGCAAGCATTCCGAGGGCGAGGCAGCTATCGTCGCCGAGCTCGAGGCCATGGGCCGCGGCCGACGCAAGGTGGAATTCCGCCTGCGCGACTGGCTCATTTCTCGTCAGCGCTATTGGGGCAATCCCATTCCTGCGATTCATTGCCCGAAGTGTGGCGTCGTGCCTGTTCCTGAAGAAGATTTGCCTGTGCGCCTTCCCGAGGACATTGACCTTTCCGCTGGTGAGACGCTCGCTACGCACGAGGAATTCGCGAAGTGCACGTGCCCGAAGTGTGGTGGCGAGGCTCGTCGCGAGACCGACACCATGGACACGTTTACGTGCTCGAGCTGGTATTACATGCGCTATACCGATCCTCACAACACCGAGCGCCCGTTCGATTCCGCTAAGGCGAATTCGTGGCTGCCTGTCGACCAGTACATCGGCGGCATCGAGCATGCCATTCTGCATCTGCTCTACAGTCGCTTCTTCACGAAGGTGCTGCGCGACGAGGGCATGCTGAACTTCGATGAGCCGTTCACGAATCTGCTGTGTCAAGGCATGGTGCTCGACGAGCACGGCGACGTTATGTCGAAGTCGAAGGGCAACGTCATTTCGCCTGAAGATATGATTGCCGCCTATGGCGCCGATGCCGTGCGTTGCTACATTCTGTTCATGGCTCCGCCTGACAAAGAGCTGCTGTGGAACGAAGACGGCCTTGCGGGCCTGTACAAGTTCCTGAACCGCGTGTGGCGCGCCGTGTACGACCTGAAGCGCGAGGCGGGCGAGGATACGCTGTTCAATGGCGACTCCAAGTTGAATGCCGCCGACGCCTTCAAGACGTTGATGCGTGAGCGCCATCGCGTTGTGGGCAAGGTGTCCGACGACATCGACCGCAACAACTTCAACACCGCGATTGCCGCCATCATGGAGCTCGTGAACAGCACGAACGATTTCCTGCGTGCTGCAAGCGCCGAAGAGCGTGCCGCAAACGCCGAGTGGGCTGCGGGCTGCGACGAGGTTGCCGAGGTCATCGTGAAGCTGCTTGCTCCGTTTGCCCCGCACTGGGCTGAAGAGCTGTGGACCACGGTGCTTGGCAACGAGCCCAGCATCCACAACCAGCCGTGGCCCGAGTTCGACCCCGAGAAGGCCAAGGCCGACGAGGTTGAGCTCGCTGTGCAGATCAACGGCAAGGTGAAGGCTCGCGTCACGGTTGCTGCCGATGCCGCTGAGGAGGACATCATCGCCAAGGCGCTCGAGGCTGCCGCCAATGCTGTTGAGGGCAAGACGGTTGTCAAGAAGATCGTTATTCCCGGTCGCCTGGTGAATATCGTCGTGAAGTAATCATGTGTTGGCCTGACGGCCAACGTATGAATAATTCAAGCCGCTCCTATGGGGGCGGCTTGCTTGTTTTTGGGAGACTTCGCGCGGCCGCGAAAAGGCGGCTTATTATGGGACGCTCAGGAAACGAAAGAGGTCTGCGTGCTTAAAGGTTTGTTCAAATTCGTGTTGGCGATTGTGGTTGCGGCGGTTGTCGCCGTAGGCGGCATTAATGCGTGCGTTGTGCTGTCGGCCAATCCCGCCATTACCACCTTGGACAAATACGAGCAGTCCCGGGTCGCCTCATGCGACGCTATCGTCGTGCTTGGAGCGAGTGTGCTGCCCGATGGCTCGCTTTCGCCTATTCTGCAGAAACGCGTCGACGCAGCAATCGATCTGTATTTCAAGGGCGTGGCCCCCATTGTCGTTATGTCTGGCGACGGTCGCGAATCGAATTACGACGAACCAAACGCGATGAAGGCCTATGCCATTGCGCAGGGCGTTCCTGAATCGGCGATTTATTGCGACGGGGGCGGCTATCACACGTATGACACCATGTGGCGCGTCGCAAATGTCTACGGCGCGCAGAGCGTTGCCATTGTCACGCAGAAATACCACCAGTATCGCGCGGTGTTCGATGCCCAGGGCGTGGGCATGTCGGCCGTTGGCGTAGTGAGCGATACAGGCACCTATGACGATCAGGCCTATTACGATATTCGCGAGTGGCCCGCGCGCGTGCAGGATGCCATTTCGGTATGGACGGGCGCCGAGCCCGACAATCCGGGCGAGGCCATAACGCTGTAAGGCTCTTTCGGCCTTTTACGGGAGCTATGCCTTGACAAATTCCCCGAAATAAAGAAACCTATATTCCTAGTTAATATGTGGGTTTCAAGGGGGATGCGTATGGCTGATGAAGACATCGTTTCCAAATTCGAGGAATACCGCGCGCAGGCGAGTTCTCGGTGCGCTGCAGCGGGGTGCGGTGCCGCGGAATCGTGCATGGGCTCATCGCTTTGCCTATCGGTCGCGCCTGCTCCCGTTATTGGCGTGGTGCCAACGCAGTATCCCAGCGAAAAGTCGGTCGTCATGGCCAATCGTTACATTCAAGCGCTTACGGCTGCCGGAGCGGCTCCGCTTGTGCTTCCCTTGGTGGAAGACGTGCATGTGTATGAAACCTTGTTCCCGCATATCGACGGCTTTTTGCTCACCGGCGGCAACGATATCGACCCCGAACGTTATGGCTCGCTCGAAAAATCTGAAAAGCTCGGCGAGCTTACGCCCGAAAGGGAAGATCTCGAATTCCTTATTTTGAGCTATGCCTACCAGTTCGATGTGCCGGTGCTTGGTATTTGCCGCGGCATGCAAATGATTAATGTGTTTTTCGGCGGCACGCTCTATTTGGATTTGGCCGATCAATTCACATCGTTGCAGCATTGGCAGACATGCGATTATTCAGAAACAAGCCATTTCGTGAAAATCGTGCACGAATCTAAGCTCGGGCGCATTTTAGAGACCGACCGCCTTGCTACGAATTCCATGCATCATCAGGGAGTGCGTACGGTTGCCCCTATGCTCGACCCCGTAGCATACGGTCCCGATGGACTGGTAGAAGCGGTTGAGGTGCGTGACAGGTCGTTCATCATGGGAGTTCAGTGGCACCCTGAATTCTTTGCGGGCACGCGGAAAATGGGGTGTTTGTTCGCCTCGCTCGCACAAGAGGCCATTCGCTCGCACGCTGCGACGCGCGATGCGCGAGGGCGGTGCCACCTGAACATCAAAAAGGCTCCCGACGCAAGGTCCTGGCCGACAATGGAATATGCCGACGGTATTTAGAAGATACTCGCATATGGTTAGGATGCAAGTATCTAAAAGAAACTAGAAGCAAGTGAGCTTCAAGTATCGAATAGATACCGATATAAAAATAATACCTAGTACTTAAACGATGTAAGGTTTCGGAAAGTAACTATGATATATCTCGATAATGCCGCGACAACCGCAATGCATGAAAGCGTGCTTGCGCGAATGCTGCCGTATTTCGGTGTCGATTTCGGCAATCCGGGGAGCGTGCACGCGGCGGGGCGTACGGCGCTGCATGCCGTGGTGGACGCTCGCGCAACGGTTGCGGAATGCCTCGGTTGCACGCCTCGCCAAATCGTTTTCACTTCTGGCGGTACCGAAGCCGATAACCAGGCGTTGGCAACGGGAGCTGAATTCGGCCGCGGGGCTCATCGAATGCGCATGGTCGCCTCTTTCATCGAGCATCCTGCAGTGCTCAGAGCGCTTGATTATTGGCAGGCTCAGGGCTTTGCGATCACGCTCGTCAACCCCGACGAGACGGGCGTTGTGAGCGCTCGAGCCATAGAGGCGGTTCTCGACGATGACGTGTGTCTCGTGAGCGTCATGTCGGCGAACAATGAAACGGGCGTTTTGCAGCCCGTTTCCGAAATTTCGCAAGCGGCGCATGCTGCGGGTGCGTTTTTCCATACCGACGCTGTGCAGGCGGCCGGGCATGTGCGCCTCAACGCCGAGGCGTCAGGGATCGATATGCTGTCGATTTCGGCGCACAAGTTCCATGGCCCCAAGGGAGTCGGCGCGTTGGTGTGCCGTACGCGCGAGGGCGCCGAACCTATCATCTTCGGTGGTGGCCAAGAGCGCGGTCGTCGCTCGGGTACGGAAAACGTGCCTGGCATTGTGGGTTTGGCCACGGCACTTGAAGAGGCATGTGAAACCATGGAAGAGGATGCCAATCGCATACGCCGCTTGCGCGATTGCCTCGAGACGCGTCTTGAGCAAATCGAGGGCGCATATGTCGTGGGGAAAGCGGCTCCGCGTGTGCCGGGCATTTCGAATGTATGCTTTGGCGGGTTCGACCACCAGGCGCTCATTCCGCTGCTTGATGCGAGGGGCGTATGCGCGTCGGCGGGGTCGGCTTGCTCGGCGGGCGCTGTGAAAACCAGCCACGTGTTACGCGCTATGGGCATTTCGGAATCTCTTGCGAAAGGTTCGGTTCGTTTTTCGCTTTCCGCCGATACCACGCAAGAAGATGTAGACGCAGCGGCGGCGGCAATGCACGAAATAGCTGCAACTCTGAAGCGGTAAAATATCGATGTCCGCTGTTTCCAGCTGTCCGGGTGGGTCGGACGAGACCACACCGGGCTACCGTTCGCCTTCGGCTCACTATGCGCCCGCTTGACGGCGTTTCATGTTGAAATGAAGGGCGGGTATGAACGCCGACGGTTTCGTCCGACCCACCCGGACAGCTGGAAACTACGATGACTACTCATAAGGGAACGGAAACGACAAGAAGGACGAATATGACGAAATCCAAGGGACGCGTTCTTGTCGCGATGAGCGGCGGCGTCGATTCGAGTGTGACGGCATACCTGCTGCAGAGCCAAGGCTATGAATGCATTGGCGCCACGATGAAGCTCTACAACAACGATGCCGTCAATAGCGATGGCCATACCTGTTGCAGCCTCGACGACGTCGAAGATGCGCGCGATGTGGCATTCCGTCTGGGCATTCCGCATTACGTGTTCGATTATTCTGCTGAGTTCGAAGACGAAGTCATGCGTCCTTTTGTGGAAGAGTACGAAGCGGGACATACTCCCAATCCGTGCATCGAATGCAATCGCCGCATGAAATTCAGCAGGCTTTTGCAGCGCGCCGAGGAACTGGGCTGCGATTTCATTGCCACCGGTCATTACGCTCGAATTGAGCGTATGGGACAAGATGCGTCGATCGTTGCGAGCGTCGACGATGGCTCCGATTCGTGGGCGCGCGATTATGTGCCCGCAAGCGATGGCGTTCGTTTCGCGCTGCGGCGCGGCCTCGATGCCACGAAGGATCAAAGCTACGTGCTCTCCTTTATGACGCAAGACCAATTGGCGCATACGCTTTTGCCTCTTGGCGGTTTCATGAAAGCCCATGTGCGCGAAATCGCTGAAAAGCAAGGCTTCATCAATGCGCAAAAGCACGATAGCCAAGATATCTGCTTCGTGCCCGATGGCGACTATCTGGGCTTTTTGGAGCGCTACCGCGGCTCGTCGTACGAGCCGGGCGAAATCGTCGATGCTCAAGGCAAGGTGCTTGGCCAGCATAAGGGCGCCGTTGCTTATACCATTGGGCAGCGCAAGGGACTCTGCATAGGGGGCGCTCCCGAGCCTTATTTCGTGCTTGGCAAGAACATGGCCGCCAACCAGGTAGTGGTGGGCCCGCGCGCGGAGCTTTCGTCGCAAGGCTGCGTGGCCACGAATTGGAACTGGGTTATGCCGCCTCTTTCGCCTGGGGAAACTATGGATGTACAGGTGAAGGCCCATTATCGCCAATCTCCTATTCCTGCCGAACTTTCTATCGATGCCGATGGGTCGGTGCGTGCGGCGTACCTCGAACCTCGCCAGGCGGCAGCACCTGGTCAGGCGCTCGTCGCCTATGTGGGCGATTCGGTGGTTGGTGGCGGCACCATCGTCGAAGCTTTTTAGTCGTTTTTTCATATGGGTTGCGCCGCATGCGCCCTCCGATGGGGCGTACGTTGCGCTACCATACGCATGGTTCGCGTATGCGAATAATTTTGGCCGCGAATAAGGGGGATTCATGGCTCTTGTCGATAACGTTGCACTTTACGCGCTGGGCTATGCCGCCCATGAGAGCCATCCTATGCGCCTTGACCAGTATTGTTTGAATACGGTGCAGCGCAAATATCCCTGTTCCGATTGCGCCGATGCATGCCCGAAAAACATCGATATCGCCGCGAAGGAAATCAGCTGGCGCGGCTGCACGAATTGCAATCTGTGCGTTACGGCGTGTCCCACGCAGGCGATTCACGAATCGTCGGCGAGCCTCGATACAGCTCTTGCGAACGCCGGCAGCGCAGGCGACGTTGTGGTGGTGGCGTGTGACCAGCATAAAGGCCAGGCCAACGTTCGCGCGCATTGCTTGGCGTCTATTCCGTGGGAGCTTATGGCGGCGCTTGCGCTGAAGAAGCCTGTGGTGCTCAAGGTGAAAGCATGCCGCGAATGCCAGAACGACGATCTTCGCGAAGGCGTGCGCGATCTGCTCAATAGCCTGAAACGCTTTTTTGGCCCGGAGGAATTCAAGAAACGCATTCATTCCCGTGTGCCCGAAGGGGCGCATGCGGGTTCTGGCGCATCGAAGCGCACGGCGTTTGAGGGCGCGATGTCTACCGTGAAACGAGGCGCCGAGGAACTGCTGTCCGACATAGACGAGCAAGGTCGCGTGTCGCACTACCGCGCCATTTTGCTGGAGACTCTGCGCGAGATTCCCGAGGCGGAACGCCCCGAAGTCACATGGCTTACGCTTACCGAAGACGGCAATTGCCGCGGATGCGAGATTTGCTCGAAGATGTGTCCCCATGGAGCGATTGAGCTGCGTATTCCCGAATATGCTGCAGAGCAAAAGCGCCGCGAGGTCGAGCGCGAAGTGAAACGCCGAAAAATGCCCATGTTTGTCGAACCTTCTGGGGATGATTCGGGCGACGAGGTTTCGTTTACCTATCAAGCCGCTCCCGCCGGAACTTCGACCCAGACGCTGAACGAGGCGAAAGAGACGGCCCTTGCCGCCATCGACGAAGAGCTCGCGCGCAGTATATCGCGTGGCCAGGCGTTCGTGCACGATGCGTCGCGCTGCACTCAATGCGGTTTGTGCTACATGAGTTGCCCCGAAGAAAACATTGGCGGCTGGGCTGAAACAACCACGCGCGAGCTTCCTGCGAAAGTCGAGCATGCCCTTGCAGTTCAGCTATGCGAAAAGTGCGGTCGCCCCTTCAAGCCGAAGGCCGACGAAACCAAGTGCGCCGCCTGCTCAAGGGTGAGCTTCCTGTAATCGTTTTGCCGACGACAAACCTGCTCAATGCTCGTAGCGTTTAGCAGGCTCGTTGAAGCGGCCGGTTGGGGCGATGGAATGCGCGGGGCGTAGTGTTTGCTCCGCTGCTTCTCCGACGAGGCATTTTCGTGGGCGTGTTTTGTCTGCGCGGTTAAAGTGCGGGATCAACCGTGCTCAACAGTTCGCCAAGTTCTTGGCGCGAGTGGATATCGAGCTTTGTGTAGATGTGTTTGCTATGCGTGCGCACGGTATTCTCGGAAACGAAAAGTTCTTCGGCAATCGCGGCAACGCTGCGTCCACGAGCGATAAGCTCGCATACCTCAGTTTCGCGTGCCGAAAGACCGTAGTCTCGTTTAAGCACCAAACATTGCTTTGACAGGCGATCAGTAATAACAAGCCCATCATCGCCTATAGGGCGCCGCGTTTTTGAGGGCTTTCTGTCGGATTGTCGTCCACTGTGTTGGAGAGATCCGACAGGTGCGTCTGCGGCTCCTTCTTCGCTTTCTATGGGGCCCTTGGAGAACATTGTCTCTTCGGGGGCTTTCCATACCTTTCCGCTTGTGAGCTCAATTTGGTCATCGCGTCGCGGCGTTCCGTTTTTTGACGGTCCCAAAAGCGTGCCTGCCGAAAAATACAGTGACATGCCGAGTGCATATGCGGCGAGCATCGAAAGAATTGCGGTTTTCCCTATACCCATTACGTCGATATCGAGCGTTATCCATCCTAAAATGAATCCGAGTGCTTGAGGCACGTATGCGCATGCTCCAAAAAATGCATAAGCGAATACAGGGTTTGTGCCGCGGTCTCGTGCGATTTGGGCACTCTGCATCATGAGGACGAGCACCATAATCGAAAATACTGTGTATGCAACGCTGGCGAAGAGCGTAAGCCCCGCTCCTTGCGCAAAAGGGAAGAGCAGTAAGCCTGTGAACGTGATGGGATATACCGCGCGAAACGCCGATCGAAGGCTAAATTGGAATGGGAACCAGCGCCATGCGACAATCAAAAAAACGCATGCAATGAGCACGCCTGCCATGGATGTCGTGTTTACTGCGATTTGAATATCGGGTTCCACAATGGCAACGCCTCGTGCCAGGCCGGCCGCGAAGGCAAGCGCCCCCAACCCGCCGGCTGATCGCCAGAAGTCGTGGAGCATACGCGCATATACTTGTGGATGTTCTCGTGGAATATCTTCGAACATCGATTGGTCGAAGTCCATCTCGCGCACCGAAAGAGATAGACATAGTGCGCAAATCGGCAGAAGTACCACGGGAATGAGAAACGCGGTAAGTGAATTGGGAATCAAGTAGAGCATGAAATAAAGCAGGGAGCCAAAAGCGGTTCCAGCGATAAGCCTCCAGTTGCACTCAGGTGCAGAAATCGAGGAAAAATAACGTTGTCAAAGCATGAAAATGCCCGCGCATCCCACGCCGAGGAATGCGCCTCCGGCAACGATGAAGCCGAGCGTGAACATGGGAACGTACATGACCGCGATGATAAAGCATGATCCTATGAAAGTGAGCGAGATGGAGAGAGTGACGAGCATTCGTCGTGCTGCGGAAGGCACGTAGTAGGACCCAAATGCGCTTGCGACATACGATGTGCAAAATGCCAACGACTGCGAAAGGTAGAACGTCAGGGTGACTTCTTGCGTTTGAAAATCGGTCGGCAGAAACGGGAATACGCCGCCCCAAATTTGAGTTGCATACACCACAAGAAAAATCGCGAAGCCCGCAACGGAGGCGTGCGGTGCCAACATCGATTTTCCCATGCTGAATCCTTCCTGCGTATGTCATGCGATTAATGAGAGATTGCTCATTTCAGTGTGCCTATCGATCGGCTCTCGTGCAAGCGCAAATGTCCTTGAATTTTGCCATTGCATGCGTAATTGCACGAAATCACATGTGGGGTGTGATGCGTTCATCTGGTCTTTTCCCGTACGGTAGCAGCATGATGCATGGCTCCTATGTCATGCAGGCTTAAAGGGAAACCTGAAAGAAGGGGGAAAGATGAGCGAGAATGAGAAGCGTGGCTTTACGCGTCGAAACTTCGTAAAGGGGTCGTTCGCGGGCGCTGCGGTGGCCGCAAGCGCGCTGGGCGCTAGCTCAATGTTCGGCTGCTCGCCGTCGGTAGACAAGAAAGGCGAAGGCTCCGCTGCTGAAGCAAACGAGACCATCGCGTGGAGCCAGTGCAATGTCAACTGTGGTGGCGACTGCGTTTTCCAGTGGCATTCTAAAGACGGCAAAGTGCAGTATATGGAAACCGACAATACGGGAGACGACGATTTCCAGGCACGCGCCTGCCTGCGCGGTCGCTCCATGCGTCGTTGGCTGAACAGCCCCGATCGCCTGCTGTACCCGATGAAGCGCGTTGGCAAGCGCGGCGAGGGCAAGTTTGAGCAAATCAGCTGGGATGAGGCAATTTCGACCATTGCCGATAAGCTGAAGTACACCATTGAGACCTATGGCAATGAAGCCATCTATGTAAACTATGCAACGGGCATGCATTCCGCGACGGGCAATCCGGGCAAGCGTCTGTTGGGCCTTTTGGGCGGATATGTAAATCAAGGTTACGACTACTCTGCGAATATGATCTTAGCTGTTATGCCGTATATGTACGGCAGCTCCGCGAATCTTGATAAAGACGGCAACCATGTTACGCTCGGAAAGCCGGCGACGGCGTTCAACCCCTATGATGCGGTAAATGCGAGTTCGTTTAGCGAGGCCGAAGCGAATTCCGACCTTGTGGTGATGTTCGGCAACAGCCCCGCGGAAACACGCATGGGCGGAGCCAACGCCGTATGGGATTTCGCGCGTGTTCGCGAGGCCGTAACTGGACGCGGTGGCAAGATTGTCAATATCGACTATCGCATGAATGAAACCGTGTCGGGCCATCCCGATGAATGGCTGCCTATTCGCCCCGGAACCGATGCCGCGCTTGTTGCGGGCATCGCGCACGAGTGGATTGTCAATGGCCAGGTGAATAAAGAGTTCCTGGACAAATATGCCGTCGGTTACGATGACGATACTATGCCCGAAAGCGCAAAGGGCCAGAACAAGTCGTACAAAGATTACGTTATGGGCACTGGCTACGATATGGTCGAAAAGACTCCCGAATGGGCTGCGGCCATTACGCAAATCCCCGCCGATACCATTCGCCAATTGGCGGCCGACTTGGCTGCCGCAAAAGCTCCGTTTGTGTGCCAGGGCTGGGGTCCTCAGCGCCATACTAACGGCGAAGACACCACGCGCGCTATTTGCATGCTTCCTATTTTGTTAGGTCAAATTGGCCTGCCTGGCACCAATACCGGTCAGCGCGAAGCCGAACCGCCCGTAAGCCTGGTTGGCAGCATTCCGTCGAAGAATCCGGTGAAAACCACCATCCCTGTATATCAGTGGGTTAACGCTGTCGACCACGGTCATGAAATGACCGCAACCAATGCCGGCATCATGGGCGCTGAAAAGCTTCAGAGCGATTTCAAATTTATCTGGAATTATGCGGGCAACTGTTTGACCAATCAGCATAACGATATCAACCATACGCACGACATTCTTGTCGATGAATCCAAATGCGAGTTCATTTTGGTATGGGATACCGTTATGACCGATTCTGCGAAATACGCCGACATCCTCCTTCCCGATGCCATGCGTTCCGAGCAGCTCAATATGTATAATCAGGGTTACTCCGAATGGTATACGGGCGTTACGGTCGGCGGTCCCGCCCAGGAAGCTCCAGGCGAATGCCGTAGCAGCTACGATGTGTGCGCCGACATCGCCGACAAATTTGGTAAGAAAGATGAGTTTACCGAAGGCCGTACGCATGACGACTGGGTTAAGTATCTCTATGAGCAGGGCCGCGAGGCTCATCCCGAAATGCCGACATGGGACGAAATTCGTGAACAAGGTGTTTACAAGGTGAAGCTCGATCCCGTCATCGGACTGAAAGATTTCCGCGACGATCCCGAAGGCCACCCGTTGGCCACGCCGTCGGGCAAGATTGAGATTTACTCCGAGGCACTTGCCAGCCTGAATGATACGTTGGAGCTCGCCGAAGACGAGCATATCAATCCCATCCCTGTGTTCACTCCGGGCTTCCAGGGTTATGGCTCCACGACCGATGAGTATCCGCTGTATTGCACTGGCTTCCATCACAAGAGCCGCGTGCACAGCTCCTACGGATTCATTCCTGAGCTTGAGCAAGTTGCGCGCCAGCAACTGTGGATCAATCCTGCCGACGCCGCGCCTCGCGGTATCGCTAACGGCGACATGCTCGCTGTTAAGAGCCCTGCGGGCGAGATTCGTATCGAAGCCAAAGTCACGCCGCGTATTATCCCTGGTACGGTTGGCATTCCGCAGGGCGCATGGCACAAGGCTGACATGTCGGGCGATAGGATCGACGAGGGCGGTTGCGTGAACACGCTGACAACCTACAAGCCCACGCCGCTGGCCAAGGGCAACGGCACGGCGCATTCGATGATCGTCCAGGTTGCCAAGGCGTAAAGCGCGAGTAAGAAAGAGGGGGAATTGAAAAATGGCTTATGGATTCTATTTTGACAGCACACGCTGCACGGGCTGCCGAACCTGCGAAATGGCGTGCAAAGATTATCATGACCTGTCAACCGAGGCGGCTTTCCGTCGTGTGTTTGACTACGAAGGCGGCGAGTTCGTCGAGAACGCCGATGGCACAGTGACTGCGAGTACATATGCGTACCACCTGTCTGAGGCCTGCAATCACTGCGAAAGCCCGAAATGCTTCGCGGCGTGTCCCACGGGCGCGATTGAGAAAGACGACGACGGCATCGTCTACATTAAGGAAGACGTGTGCACCGGTACGGGTGCCTGCGTGGGCGCTTGTCCGTTCGGCGTGCCTATTTTGGTGAAAGAAAAGAACAAGGCAGTGAAGTGCGACATGTGCCGCGATCGCATCGCAGAGGGCAAGCGTCCCATCTGCGTGGAAGCATGCCCGCTGCGCGCACTTGAGTGGGGCGAGCTTGACGATTTGAAGAAGGCGCATCCCGATGCGGTCTCAGCTATCGCACCGATGGCCGACCCATCCATCACCTCGCCTAGCGTGCTCATCAATGCGTGCCCGGCTGCCAAGGAAGTTGGCGATACAACGGGCGCCGTGGCGAACGAAAAAGAGGTTACCTTCGCTTAATGCAAGGGCAACAGGCTGAAAGCCTCGTGCATTAGCGCGGGGCTTTTGCCGTATTATTGGAAGGCTGTTTTCCGTCCCGCACCGCAGGGACCGTGGGCCCTCGGACCCTCTGAGCTTCAAACCTGCTCTTCTTTTTAAAAATGAAGCGAGCGGTAGCCGAGCGCGATCCAGGGGTCCACGGCCCCGGCGGTGCGGGACGGAAAACAACGGCGGGATGCACAAGGGGGTGCGACAACGTATGTACGGGTTCTTTTTCGACAATTCACGCTGCACGGGCTGCCGCACCTGCGAGATGGCGTGCGTCGATTTCAACAACCTCGCGGCTGGCCGAAAATATCGCCGCATAATCGACTACGAAGGCGGCTCGTGTGAGCTCGCCTTCGACGGTACCGCGAAAACCACGGCGTTTTGCTATCACATATCGCTGGCGTGCAACCACTGCGCAAACCCGGAATGCGTGCACGTGTGCCCTACGAGTGCCATGCATAAAGACGAATTGGGCCTGGTATGCGTCGACGCGCACAAATGCATCGGCTGCGGATACTGCACCATCGCGTGCCCGTACCATGCGCCGTCCATCGATCCCGAGGCGCGCCAAAGCTCAAAGTGCGACGGCTGCTCGCAGCGCGTGGCGCAAGGCGGGCGTCCCATATGCGTGGAGGCGTGCCCTTTGCGTGCGTTGGAATTTGGCGATATCGACGAGCTGCGCGAGCGGCATCCGGGTGCGACGAGCGACGTGGTGCCGCTGCCGTCTTCGGAATATACCCACCCGAATTTGCTCATGGAGCTTTCGCCCGCCGCCGAATCGACGCAGATGGGGGATGGCTTTATCGCAAATCCGCAGGAAATAGAGAACAATCACGAGAATTCGTAGTGCCTTGTTGGGAGAAGCTCATGAATGTTCAGCAAGAAACATATTCGAGCGGAAAGCTCGATGAGGCGTGCAGCCTGCTTTTTGACGCGAGTTTTCTCGAGGCGTATGCCGCGGCGACTAAGCTTTTGGGCGTGTGTTTCGCGTATTCGCCCAAGGAAGGCGCCGCCTCGCGCGCCCTGGCTGCGATTCGGGCGATGGATGTCGCCGCCGATTGGCCGTTTGGCGAAGGTGGCACGCTTGCAAATGCCGCTTCCCTTATTGAAAAAGGTGTCGATGAGAATCCGGCCGAGCTTGCCGAGGAATACCAGCGCTTATTTGTGGGGCCAAGGCATTTAGCGGCGCCGCCATGGGGCTCGGTCTACATGGACCACGACAAAGTGCTGTATGGCTGCACGTGGGTTGAGCTTCGCGATTGGATGAGGGCGCGCGGCGTTAACGCCGAATATGACGAGCATGTGCCCGAAGACCAAATTGGTCGCTTGCTGGTTATGTCTGCCGAAGTGGCGCGCGAGAAAATTGGCGTGCTGCCCGAGTTGCTCGGTAATCACATACTGCCGTGGGCGGGCCATTATTTTGACTTGCTGGCAGGCGAGGCGCGGAGTGCGACCTACGAAGGGCTGGCGTTGCTGGCCAAAGCGACGCTCGATGATACCCAAAGCCTGCTTGGCATAGCGCCCGCCAAGCGTAGGCTGTACCGATAATCGGTTCTGTCCAAAACCTGCTAAACGCTCAGGGCGTTAACAGGTTTTGGATTGGATGTTTTGCTGCTTTTACGGAAAGAGAAGGGACGTCATGTTTGACGGAGGTTTCAGCGCGACGTCGCTAGCGATATTCACGGCTCTCTCGCCTGCAGGCGCGGTGGCGTTTGCGTGTTTGGCGGCGTTTTTGCTGCTTAATCGGTCAAAGCCGCAAGAAGGGCGTAATCGCTTAGCGCACCTTCTGGTTATTCCGCTTGCCGTTGCATGGGTCGGCTTCATCGCCTCGGCCACGCATTTGGGAACGCCCGCTAACGCGTTGCACGCCGTCAACGGCATCGGGCGCTCGCCTTTGTCCAATGAAGTGGTATCGACGGTGGCGTTTTTATTCTTCTCGGGAATGGCGTGGATGTATTCCTATCGCGAAAAGCCGCAGGCGGCCGTGATGGATAGTTTGCTGGCAGCCTCGATTGCATGCGCAATCGTCATGTTGTTTCATATGTCGTTTGCCTATTCCATCGCCACGGTTCCCACATGGGATACGTGGCTTACGCCGGCGAATTTATGCGCGAGGGCATTGCTGTCGGGTCCGGTTCTAGCGGCATTGGTGCTTCAGATCGCGCAATTGCAGGCTGGAGCGGGCAGGTGGCCCTATGCGTTGCTCGCGGTTTCGGCTGTTGCCCTGGTTGCGGGCACGGCGCTGCTCGTATGCCACATGAATTTCTTGGGCACCGTGGGCAATAGCGTAACGTTCGCCTTGGCTCTCGTGCCAAATTACGGCTGGCTTATTGCTGCCCATACTGCGCTTGCCGCGTGTGGCCTGGCATTTCAACTGCATGGCCTGCGCTTGCCGACATCGCGCACGCGCGGTCTGGTATTTTCCTTCATCGGTTGCATCGTGGTCGTTATTGCCGCGCTGCTCGCACGCTTCCCGTTTTACGACGCCTATCTCTCGGTAGGGTTTTAGGAATCAATCATTGCCATTTGGCAATAAATCACAATCAAATACAATTTGAATCTCCCTTTTCGCAATTCATAAAATGGTCTTGTGAATACGTTTCGGAGCGTACGGGCAGTAATGGGATATTGAAGAGGGGGAACCATGAAGGGGAAGTGGATCAAGCCATTTGCCGTTGTGTCGGCAATTGCCTTCGCCGGCACTTGCGTTGCTTGCGCGCCTCATGTGGCAACGGAGAAAACGGCCAGTTCGGCATCCGATTCTCAGACATCGGGCGCAATCGTGCAAACAAAAAATACGTCGTGGGAGCAGTGGCAAAGCGAATATCCCAACGAAGTTGGATCGTTTTTCGAGGGCATGACCGAAGTCGAGTCTTGGGATGGCAAGGTACATAGCCATGCGATGTTATTTGCGAATACGCCAGCAATGCAGAACGGTGTTGAAAAGTTCGGCAGCGCATGCATTGCCTGCAAATCGACGACGGGAACCAAATTGCTCGATGAGCAGGGCCTTGCGGCTTTCAGCTTGCCGTGGAATCAAATCAGCGAATCGGTTGATTGGTACGATTGTCAATTGTGCCACGAGGGCGGCACGCCTGGTGCGACGCTCAAGTACGACGGCATGGCCGCTACCGAGTTCGGCTCGACCTTGCTCGACGCAATTGACTCCAGGCAGGCGGTTTGCGGTCAGTGCCACAATTTCTACGGGGCAGTTTATACTCGCGGCAATCTCATGAAAAAGATGCAATCGGGCGAAGTGGATGTCGACTCGGTTGACCCCTATCGCTACGGCACCGACCCCGATTCGCTCATGAAGGCAGCGATTGAGGACGGCTACGAACTTGTAACCGACCAGGAAACCGGCCTCCAAACGTTCCAGGCAAACCACCCAGAGGTTGAAATTTTCCAGGGAAGTGTTCACGAGCAGCTTGGGATGGCATGCGTCGATTGCCACTCGGCCAAGAAAACCGACGAGAACGGCAATGAGTACCAGTCCCATGACTTCTCGTCCTCTCCGCTCGAGCATGAGGAAAGCCTCGAGTACTGCTTGACGTGCCATAGCTCTCAGGGCATTGAGACGACCGATCAAATGAAGGATTTCGTGCACAATGCTCAGCAGGAGGTTGCCGATTTGGAGGCAACGTTCTACGAGAAGCAGGCGACGTTGAAAGATCTTGTCGCGAATGCGGTTAAAAACGGCGGTGTAGACGAGGCAACGCTCGACAAGGCTCGCGAGAATTACACGCGCGGCACCTGGTATGTGCGCTATTCCGATGGCGGTGGCGATTTCAAAGGCATGAAGGTTGCCCATAACCCCGAGGCTGAAAAATCCTATGTTCAGCGCGCTACGGTTTTGATGGACGAAGCCATCGCAATGCTATCCTAGTTTTTCGCGCAAGCCCTCCCTAGCGTGAAGAAGCAGAAAAAGGCCCTGCAAAGCGGGGTCTTTTTCGTATTCGTAATCTGTTCTATTCTATGCGTGAATCGCAGAATTGCTTTGATGGTCATGAATCGAGGAGCTATGCACAACAGCCATCCTCAATCGAATCTCTGGATACGGTTTGTGATTTTGCTTGGCGTTGCAAGCGTTGTCGTATTTGCCGCCTACTACGCATGGATGGCGAATGCGAGTGCGGCGCAAAACGAGCGGCGCGCTCTTGCCGAAGCTCGAACGTTGAGCGCTGAGATGGATGCAAGCTGGGATTACGTGAATTCTATTCAAGAGAGAATCAATTACACGAATGGCGTGTATGACTTCAAGGGCGTGTATTGCTCGGTCGCTGGCAAAAGCATAGCGAAACGTTTTACCGATTCGACCGAGTATTCTATTCGGTATGTGCGGGAAAACCCGCGAAGTGGTACCGACGTTCCCGATACGTTTGAGCTTGAGGCGCTGCAGGCGTTCGAGCAGGGCGAGCGGGAATACTATGCTATGACCGAAGTCGACGGCAAAGCGACGTTTCGCTATATTTCGTCGCTCGAAGCGGAGCATAATTGCCTTGAATGCCACGGCCAACCGGCAGGCGAGAAGGACGTGACGGGATTTAAAAAAGAAGGCATGCAGCTTGGTGACCTTGCTGGCGCGGTGAGCATTTCTTTGCCGATGGATGCGATTGAGCGCGAGGAAGAGCAGGATTTCGTGGCGACTGTCGTGTTCTTTTGCGCGCTTATGGTGGCGCTTACCGTGGTGCTTGGTTGGGGGCTTCGCCGCTGGGTAACGCATCCCGTCATAAGCGAGAACAAGGAGCTGCGGCGCGAGGCGGAAAGCCAGTCGAACTTCCTTACCATCGTGACGCATGAGCTGAAAACGCCCCTTTCTGCAATTCTCGTCTTTTCCGACCTCCTGAAGAAGCCGGAGCGCGACGCGGCGCAAACCGTCGAAATTGCGAATGAAATCGAAGGCAATGCGAACGAGCTTCTTTCCATGATCAACAATGTGCTCGATACGGCGAAATTCGAAGAGGGAAGCATGGCTTTGCATGAAGACGATGTCGATGTGTGTGACGTTGTCGCGGTGGTTCGCGCCGCTGCTGTCCCTATCGCAAAGCGCGCCGGCGTGAATTTCGCCGCGATCGTCGCGCCTGGCGTGCCTATTGTTCGCGCCGACCGTGAAATGCTGCGCCGCATTTCGATGAATCTCGTCGGAAATGCGCTGCAGCATACCGAATCGGGCGATTCGGTCGTTTTTCGTATGTCGTATGCCTGCGGTTCGTTGACGATCGAGGTCGAAGATACTGGTTGCGGTATCGAAGCTGAACGTCTGCCGAACATTTTTGAGAGATTTTCGAGTGGGCGCGATGCCGCTCGGTCGGGCGAGGGCGGAACGGGCTTGGGGCTGTTCATCGTTCGAAATTATGCCGAAGCGGTAGGTGGAAGCGTGCATGTCGAAAGTGAAATCGGCCGCGGAAGCGTGTTTAGCGTGCTGCTTCCTCTTCGATCCGTCGGAAGCGAGGATGACTTATAGAACGTCACTGAGGTGCGATAGCGTAGTGATTTATGAAGGGATTGAAATGGCCGGAATGAATGAGCGCCAAGGCAGCGCGACGATTCTGCTTGCTGATGACGATAGGAGTTTGCGCGTCGCTACAGCGCAAATGCTCTCAGAGGCTGGGTATATTTGCGCGGAAGCGTCGAACGGCAGTCAAGCGCTCGAGAGATTCACCAATATGAAGCCCGATCTTGTGATTCTTGACATTATGATGCCTGGACTTGATGGCTTTGAGGTGTGCGAGCGCATAAGGCAGGCTGACAGCATGGTACCGGTGCTGTTCTTCTCGGCCAAGGGAGATATCGTTGACAAGCGTATAGGCTACAAGCTTGGTGCCGACGACTATCTGGTCAAGCCTTTTGCCGAAGAGGAACTTTTGCTGCGTGTTGAGGCGTTGCTTCGTCGCGCATGTCGAACGCAGGGCATGGCTTCCGATTGCGCGGGCGGGAAAGATCTTGGTATGCGCGAGATTGGTGATTTGAGAGTGGATTTGCGTCATGGCGATGTGTGGCGCAGGGGTGAGAAAATCGCCCTCACGCCAAAAGAACGACGAATTATGGCAACGCTTGCCGAACATCCGGGCGAAACGTTCGACAGAAATGATCTTATCAGGCTCGTGTGGGGCGAAGAGTACCTCAATACTTCTATTAGCATCCCTGTCTATATGCGCAAATTGCGCGAGAAAATCGAGGACGATCCGAGCGACCCGCGTTACCTGCAAACGGTATGGGGGCTTGGATACCGCTTGGGTGATTAGCTTGTCCTAAAGAGTGCGGCCCAGGAAGCGAGTGTCATAATTCTTATGGCAGCGCCCTTCGAGGTTTTCTTTTTGGCATAGTAACCAACGCAAAATAGAATAGTTCGATTCGAATCTGTCGATGCCACTATGGGGTATCGCTATTTCACCCATGCAGCGCACCTTTTCTACGATGGTTTCGCGACGTCAAGGAGCACGTCGAGGGGCACCATGAGAAAGGGGCATTCATGAAACCATTGGAAGGAATCACGGTAATTGAGCTGAGCTCATATTTTGCTGTTCCTGGAGCCGGTTTCGCGAGAGTCGGCTCTGCGCAAGGTTAGAATCTGTTGAATGCTTGCAGCGTTTAACAGGTTTTGCGCCGGTAACCGTTCAATATTGCTGCCGCTTGGACAAAGGGTCGATGCTGGCTCGTTTTTTGCTGAATGAGGTAAGGGATATTACGGAAAGGCGGCGCGCATGTCGTTTCATGAATTCAGCGTCGAGAGCGACGGGACTACTCTATATTGTAAGCGGTATTTGCCGAGTTCGGGAGAGGTGCCGCTCCAGCGTCCTGCGCTGCTTCTTATTCATGGCGGCTGCATCGACTGTGACTTTTACGATAGTGCCGGCCCGATTCTGGCGAACTTGTTCGACGCCGTGACGTTTGACAGACGCGGTTTTGGTCGGAGCGAACATCCCGCTAACGGCGACTATACGGTTGCGACCCAAACGCGCGACGCCTTGGAGGTCGTAAATGCCGCATTCGGCGATTCACCCATATTCGTTTTCGCGCATAGCGCAGGCGGTTCTGTTGGAATTAACTTTTCGACCGAATTCCCGAATCGCGTTCGCCAACTCATGCTGTTTGAGTCACCCGTGCTCGACTGTGTCGACCCGACTTCGCCTTTCATGGCAGATATCGTTCAAATGAAGAAGAATATCGAAGAAGGCCAGGAGGCGGGCTCGTTTGGCGGGGGTTTCCTTTTCGGCCTAGGGCCGAAGGACCCGCGCGCCTCGAAGTTTACGCGCGAGCAAAAGGCGCGCGCCTCGCATAACGTGCGCACGAGCATTGTGTGCGAGGCGGATATCTTTTTCGGCTTCAAGCCGAATTACGAGGCTCTTTCGAAAATCCCCGTTGTTATGGCGGCGGCCGAGCTGAACCGAGGATACCCGCTTGAGGGCTTGTCGGCGGCCGTAGCCGAACGCCTTGGCTGCCCTCTCGTGCGCTATCCTGGTGCTCATAATTGCCCAAGTGACTTGCCAATCGATTTCGCATGCATGACCGCTGGGGTGTTTCTTATGGAGGGAAGAGGCTTGCTCTAAGCCGTCTCGCGACGCATCGATCCAAAACGCCTGACAAAGAATATGAAACGGAAAATTCGCCGCTTGCCGGCGTTTTTTCTTGCCGTTTGCACTTTAGTACGCCGCCGTGCTAAACTATCTCTCGCATTGAGCACTTTAGCACGCTAAAGTGCTCCGGGGCAGTCGCCACGCTGCCAGAAGGGAAGGGCGCCGGTAGCAAGCCGTCGCGAACGATAGATTATCGAAGAGGTATTTCATATGAAGAAGAAATGGTCCCTTATCGCGGCAGCCGCCGCAGCGCTCGCGCTCGCTGGCTGCACGCTCGCCGGTTGCGGCTCGAACGATGCCGCCAAAGATTCCGCGAATTCCGACACCACCAAGCTCATCGTCGGCTTCGACCAGTCGTATCCGCCGTATGGC
>CAKUEV010000001.1 GCA_934646845.1 uncultured Slackia sp. | reverse complement strand
CCGCCTATTGCTGAATGCCGATCGCTGGTTGACGTCGTCGATTGCCGATCAACAATCGCTAATCGCTAATCGCTAATCGCTAATCGCTAATCGCTAATCGCTAATCGCTGATCGCCGTTGTTGTTTCCACGTTTCTTCTCTGGGCTGTTTCCCCTGATGAATTGCGTTTTATGTTTCAGCATGCGACCATTTGAAAGGATCTGCCATGATTCGTTCTATCGTAAAGTCCCCCGCGCTGCTCTCGATACCGAGCGTCGATGCCACGCCCGCCGATGCTGCCGTGGGTCAAGATTTGCTCGACACGCTTGCGGCGCATGCGCACGAATGCGTGGGGCTCGCGGCGAACATGATTGGCGTGCGCAAGCGCGTCATCGTGGCCGCGTGCGCGGGCGGCGCGGTGCTCATGTATAACCCCGAAATTGTGGAAGCGTCGGGCGAGTATCAAACCGAGGAAAGCTGCCTGTCGCTCGAAGGCTCGCGTCCATGCACGCGCTACAGGCGCATCAAGGTCGCTTATCTCGATGCGTCGTTCACGCCGCGCAAAAAGTCGTTCTCGGGTTTCGACGCACAAATCGTCCAGCACGAAATCGACCACTGCGCGGGCATAGTGATTTAGGGACGCAATCGCTTCTCGCGCTTTCGCTGCCGCTGCGCGATGGCATATCTCGCTCAGCCGCGAAATGCGCTATGGTGAACATTCCTGCAAAAAGCTGAAAAGGCGCTCTGAAAGGGGAATCCATGGCTGAAATCGTGCTCTGCACCGACGAGTTTGAGGAATACCTGCGCGACGAATCGCGCAGCGTGGGGTCTGCGGAAAGCATCGTGTTCCCCGAATCAGAGGCCGATGTGCGCGACGCGTTGCGCGGGCTGCATGCCGCTGCGCCCGTCACCGTGCAGGGCGCGCGTTCCGGCTTGGCGGCCGGCGCGGTTCCCCATGGCGGCTGCGTGCTGAACACGTCGCGCATGAACCGCGTGCTCGGGCTGCGCCGCGGCTCCGACGGCCGCTTCTTCGTGCGTGTGCAGCCAGGCCTTTCGCTCATGGAGCTGCGCGACATGCTGCAGAAGGCGAGTTTCGACACGGCGGGCTGGAGCGATGAAAGCCTCGCCGCGTTGGCGCAGTTCAAGGCCGCACCCGCGCAGTTTTTTGCGCCCGATCCGACCGAGGCGTCGGCGGCGCTCGGCGGCATCGTGGCATGCAACGCGTCGGGCTCGCGCAGCTATGCCTACGGGGCGGCGCGTCCGCACGTCGAGGCGATGCGCGTGGCGCTTGCCGATGGCGATGTTCTTGCCTTGCGCCGCGGCGAGGCGTTCGCGTCGGGCCGCGAGCTTCGCCTTGTGACCGAGGGCGGTCGTGAGCTGGCGTTGAACCTTCCCACGTACGATATGCCGAAGGCGAAAAATGCGTCGGGCTATTTTGCGTCCGACGACATGGACGCGATCGACCTCTTCATTGGCGCATGCGGCACGCTTGGCGTGATTTGCGAGCTTGAGCTGGCGCTTTTGCCCGTGCCTGTCGAGGTGTGGGGTGCGAGTTGCTTTTTCCCGGGCGAAACCGAGGCTGTCGAGTTCACGATTGCCGTGCGCGACGCGCTCGAGCATGCAACGGCTATTGAATACTTCGACGGCGCCGCGCTCGATGTTCTGCGTGCGCAAAAGGCGAACAACCCGGCATTCGCCGAGCTTCCCGAGCTCGCTGATGATGCGCGAGCATGCGTGTTCGTCGAGCTGAGCTGCGACGATGAGGAAACTGCCGAAGCTGAGCTCATGGTGCTGTGCGAGCAGCTGGAAGCGTGCGGCGGCGATGCCGAAGGCGCGTGGGTCGCGACGACCGAGGCCGAGCGCGCCGGCCAGCGCTTCTTCCGCCATGCGGTTCCCGAAAGCGTGAACATGCTTATCGACCAGCGCCGCCGTACCGATCCTTCCATCACGAAGCTCGGCAGCGACATGTCGGTGCCCGATGATCGCCTGCGCGACGTGGTCGCGATGTATCGCCGTACGCTCGCCGAAGGCGGTTTCGAGAGTGCCACGTGGGGCCATATTGGAAGCAACCACGTGCATGTGAACATTTTGCCGCGCTCCGCCGAGGAATACGCGCGCGGCACCGAGCTGTTCGCGCAGTGGGCCGCCGAGGTGTCGGCCATGGGCGGCGCGGTGTCGGCCGAGCATGGCGTGGGCAAGCTCAAGGCTCATTTTCTCGAAGAAATGTACGGCGCCGACCATATTGCGGAAAGCGCGCGCATGAAGGTGCAAATCGACCCGAAAGGCCAGCTCGGCCGGGGAAATCTGTTTAGCGAAGAGGTGCTTGACGCCGCATTGGCCGAACTGGCCTAGACGCGTGGGCGAGATGGGCGATAGGGCTTGCTAGAAACGCAGCGCTTCGGGGTTCAGGCAATCCATCGGACGCACGCCGCTCACGACGTCGATCGCGGCTTGCATGGCGCGGCGGCGAAGCTCTTCGCCCGATTCCTCCGACCAGTATGCCGCGTGCGGCGTGAGCACGGTGTGCGGCGCCGAAAGCAGCGGATGGTCGCGTTCGACCGGCTCATTTTCGAATACGTCAATGCCTGCGCCCCACAGCTTGCCGGCATTGAGCGCTTCGGCGAGCGCCACTGTGTCGACAACGGCTCCGCGGGCGGTGTTCACGACGATGGCATCGGGTTTCATCAGGGAAATCGCGTGCGCGTCGAGCATGTGGCGCGTGTCGGGCGTAAGCGCGGTGTGGAAGCTCACCACGTCGGCGCGGCGGAGGAGCTCCTCGTATTCCACGATGTCATAGCCCTCGGGCGTGCGGCGCCCTGGCACGAGCGAGCGCGACGTGCATATCACGTGGAAGCCGAGCCCCGCGGCCTTGCGTGCGGTCGCGCGTCCGATTTCGCCCATGCCCACCACGCCGAACGTGCGGCCGTAAACCTGGCCCAGCGGGCGATGGCGGGCGTAATCCCAAATGCCCGCGCGCATGTCTGCGTCGGTTTCATTCATGCGCCGCAGCACGCACAAGGCAAGGGTAATGGCGTGGTCGGAAACCACTTCCGTGCCATAGCCGGGCACCACGCACACGGCGGTTTTGTTTTCCGTGGCGGCAGGCACGTCAATCGTATCGTAGCCAATGCCCGTGCGGCTTACGACCTGCAGGTTTGGCAGCGCCGCGAACACTTCGGGCGTGAATGTGCCGTATGAGGTCACTATGGCGTCGGCATCGGCGGCGTTGCGAATGATGTCCTGCGGCTTGGGTCCTTGAAACGCGGCAATTTCGACGCCCGCGGCGCGCGCCATGGCGAACTCGAAGTCGCTGTTTTCGAAATCGGAGTCGGTGATGACGATTTTCGGCATGGCGGCAACCTTTCGAATGGGGAAGTTTCTCGACCGATTGTACAGCGCGGCGCGTGCCATGCCGAGAAACGCGTCGCGATTGGGTTTGAGCGGCCGCTTTCCGCGTGCATCTGCCGTTTTCGCAAAAATATTCACGAAGTGCGTAGGTCTTTGCGCGAGCGGCGCGCAGCCGTCTTTGCGGCTTTGTAAAACCCCAGGTCACATGTTCTCGAAAAACCGGTCTACTTGACGACTTCCGGAGAGGCTACGCACTTCGTGCCTTTTTATGCATGGCATATGGTGAACGGCGCATGGCTACGTTCGTTAAAAGGCGGACGGAGCACGCTGGGAATGACTCATGAGAGTGGTGCGCGATGAGACTGGCGTGAGGGGATGCTGTGCGATGCCGGCCGCGAAAGCGCATAGTGAAGCCTTCAAAGCGAATGGTTTCAATGGTTCTGTCAAGAGGCGAATGGTGCATGGCGATGTCCGCTGAAAAGTGTGGGGCACAGACGTCACTCATTGCTAATGGGCGAGCGGCGCATGGTAAAACGTTTGGCAAAACGGGTCAGTCGTCAACGAAACTCGCCAAAAAGTGAATGAAATGCGGGACTTCTGAAAGGCGGCCAGTATTCGATGTCGCTTGTCGAAAATGAATGGTGCACGGCGTTTACCGAAAACGGGGAACGTATGGCGCCTTTCGTCGAAAAAAACGAAGGGCTTCCGATGGTGCCTGCTGAAAAGCGAATGGCGTACAATGGCAGCCGTCAAAATCGCGATAGGAATGCCATGGACCAGAACTTCTACAACCTTCTTTATAACGGCTACACGGGTGAGTTTCAACTGATGGGCGCGCTGTATCGTAACGGTCTCGATGCGCTGCGTCCGCCGGCCGATATGGGCGTCGATGTGGTGACGGTGAACTTGAAGGCGCAGCTTCAAGATCCATCGGTGCAGCCTGAAACGCTCATGTTCCAGGTGAAAACTGCCGTAGTTACCGTCCAGAAGGCGGGGGAAGGCATGCGCGGTTATACAACGGTGTATTTCATGCTAAAGGAAAGCGAAGTCAACATGCTGTGTGCGGCGCGAACCCGTGCGCTCGTGTGCTACGTATATGACAATCGCAACAGCATGCTGACCGATGCCTACGAGGCGCCATTTATTAGTTTCTGGATCGATGGCGAGCATCTGCGCAAACTGCGCGAATCGGGCGCTTTCACCCAGGCCGACAACGGCAAGCTCGCGATTACCTGCCAGTTGCGCGAGCCCGCCGATGAGACGGGTCACTGGTACGCGTCGGTTATCGACCAAATGGGCAGAACGGTCGACAACGGATATTTGGGAAGCCTCGAGGCCGATGGCAACAGGAAGGACTCTTTCGACGGAGCTGACCATTACAGCATACGCGGGTATCTGGAGCACGTGAGAAAGGATTCATGCGGTGCGACCTGCGATAACCACGCTTTTGTGAAGGGGTCGGGGTCTGCAGCGGCGAAACCTGCTGGCGCGCAGCCTGCTGCCGCGGAGCTCTCTGGCGCGGGGCCTGATGCCTCTCAATCTTCCGTCGCTCGGTCCGCTGGTTCGGAATCGGGCGCCGCGCAATCTGCCAGTGCGCAATCTGTTGGCTCGGAGCATGACGCTGCTCGATTAGTTGGCACGAAACCTTTTGTTGTCCAGGTTGTTGGCGTCGGCTCGGACGTCGCACGGTCCGATGTCGCGCAGCCTGCTGGTGCGGGGCAAACCGACGAGGGCGCGGCAGAAGTTGAGCTCCCCTGGTAGAGAGCCGGCTCGCTGTCCAGGACCCAACGGCCGATGTTGACCGAATGGTCCATGGCGCCTGCGAGATGGCTCGCTGCGCAAGGGCCGGTGGCTGGACAGGGAACGAACCGCAATCCATCCCTATGCTCGTTGCCCTGCGCCTATGCCGCGGGGCAGGGGCTGAACGGTTCGTCTGGCTCGTCGAAGTCGAAGAATTCCTCGAATTCCCATTCGTCGGGCGTGCCGAAAACCGCTTCCGCCTCGGCGCGCTCGAGGCATGCGGCGAGCTCGGGGTAGCGCGGGTGGTCTTCGAGACGGAAGGCCTGCTCCATGCGGCCGCGCTGCCCGCGCACGAACACCCACCACATGCCGGCTGGGGTTTCGAGCAGCGCGCTCGCTGGCTTGTTGGCGCGCGTGGCGAAGTACTGCGCGGTTCGCTCGTCTTGGAAGGCGAGTACGAGTTGCGCGTCGCAGTTGCCGATGATCGAATTCGCGGCGGGCGTTCCGTAGCGCGCTTCAAGCTGGCTTATGGTTTGGCAAATGATTGTGCAGCTGATCTCGCGGCTGCGTATGACAGCCAGCACGTCGTCGATGTGCGGCAGGTTCAGGTTCGCGAAATCGTCGAGCACGAATCGGACGGGCACGGGCAGGCGATGGTCGGGGTAATCGTGGTCGGCCGAATCGCAAAGCGCGCAGAACGCCTGGCGAATGAACATGCTCGTGAGCCTATCGAGGCTGCGGTCCATATCGTTGATGGTGACGAACAGCGCACGCTTTTCGCGGCCGAATGAACGAAAATCCACCTGACGCGCGCGGCGATACGCTTTTGTGGCCTCGGGAAAACCGAACGGCATGAGGTTCGCCGCAAGAATCCCCAGAATGCTCGAATGCATCTTCTCGGCGCCGCAGGTAACCCTCGTGCGACGGTAGAGCGCAGGCGCAAACGCGCCCGGTTCGTCGGCATCGAGCTGGGCGAACATCCTGTCAACGCGGCCGGAGCAGGCCGCCTCGAACACCTGCATCACCGAGCCCATGTGCCACTCGGTGCTCGGCAGCGCCTCAAGCACATAGGTGATGTAGGCGCACAGATAGTTCGCGGCGGCTTGCGGCCAAAATGGGTCGCTTTCGTGGTCTTCGATGGGGCAAATCGCCGAGGCGATGGCGATGATGTCTTGCTGAAGGGGTTCGCCGTCGACGAAACGCACGTTGGCGAGTGGATTGTAGCCCACGGTGCCTCCCATGGTGGAGAAGTCGAGCTGGTCGACTACGTATCCCGCTTCGGCCAGGTAAGGCCCCACTTCGCGATATAGGCTGCCCTTGCAGTCGAGCACGATGTAGGAGCCCGATGCCTGCAGCAGGTTGGGTTTGACGTGGTGTCGGGTTTTGCCGCCGCCCGAGCAGCCCAGCACGAGCACGTTGTTGTTCAGACCGCTTTGCCAGGTGTCGGTTTCGATTTCGGTATGGGCGGTGAGCAGGGTGCGTCCGCGGTATGCGAGGCGCGGGTCGCACGTGTCGGCTTCGTGCATGAGGCCCGATTCCACGGCGGCGTCGGTCCAAGGGCCACGCCCGGTTTCGGCTGTGTTTTCGACGAGGGTTTCGAATTCGGCGATTTTCATAAGGCTCTCCTTAAAAGGGCTGTTGACGAATGGGGAATGCGGCTGACGTGTTCGTTCGCGAGGGATGCGGGGAGTGCGGGGCGCGAGGAATGCGGCCGACGCGGTCGTTGGTGTGATTCATGGGAGAAGCGCGCCTCCGACCTTGCACCGCGTTGGGCCGCGGCGATCTTGCGCTGCGTCACATCGCGCTCAGTGTTGGGTCGTGCTGCATTGGACCGTACCGAGCTCGGTGCTGGGGCCGTGCGCATGACGACTGTGGTTGCGGCGCGTATCGCGGCCACGACCGCGCGCCGCTTAGAGTTCGCGAATCACGCGGTCGGCCAAATGCGCGGCAACGGCTTCTTCGGCCTCGAAATACGTGTCGCGGGCCGTGAGCTCGAACACGCGCTCGAGCGGCATGCCGGTATGCTCGGCTATGACCTGCGCGGTTATGTCCCGAATGCGCATCAAATCGTCGGCACGCGCCTTCACTGAAAGGGCGCTTCCGCCCACGCCAGCGCCGCCGATGAGTGGGTCGTGAATCATGACGCGGCTGTGCGGCAGCATGTCTCGCGTGTCGCCGGCGATGAACAGCAGCGCGGCCATGCTGGCGGCAAGCCCCAGGCACACGGTGCGCACGGGGCAGCTGATGGCGCTCATCACGTCGTAGAGCGCCAGTCCTGATTGCACCTCGCCGCCAGGGCTGTTGATGAACAGCGTGATGGGTGCGGCGGGGTCGGATTTTTGCAGGTGGCGCAGGCCGCGGATAATGTCCGCGACCGACTCCGCGTCGACGGGCCCGCACAATTCGAGCTCGCGGCAGGCGAGCATCTCGTCGCGCATGTCGAACCGTTCGAGGCCAAGTGCGGTTTCTTGTGTAATTTGGGGCGAGTAGGAAAACGTGCTCATGGGGCTCCTTCCAAGGGGCGTGAAGACGCTACGGGTGCGCATGAGCGAGGGGGCGCCGGCGAAAGCGATACGGGTTGCGGTGATATGGCCGCGAGACTTTGAAGGGTCGCAAGGCGATGCAAAACGCCGCAAGGTCGCACGAAAGCGCGAAATGGCAACAAAAATCACTCTGCTCGGGATGCGTCTTCGTATTCGGTTGTGATGGAAAAAATGAACCAGCATGTAACACGCCGTCGCGCTGTGCGCGACTCATAAGCAAGGGCCGCCGATGCGTCCCCCATGCGGTTTTAAAAAAGGCTGAATCAGCCGTAACGGGTGCATTTCGAATATAGCACGCTCGGTTCGCATTTTGCAAGAAAAAATAGCACAAGCGTTCGAAAAAGTACTCTTATCAGGTATTTTGTTGGACACGCCGCCGCGCTGCGCCGCCTGGGATATAATGCACTGTTCGTATGCATTCGCCCGCATCGCCGGCCGCTTTTCGGCGTACATCGCAGCGGGCGCACCCATAGAAAGGACCCCCGTGGCACCACTTGCCGACCAAATCGCCTCGCGCCGCACGTTCGCGATTATTTCGCACCCTGACGCAGGCAAAACTACGCTCACCGAAAAGCTGCTGCTCTATACCGGCAGCATTCAAACCGCCGGCTCGGTCAAAGGCAAATCGTCTTCCAAACATGCCGTGTCCGACTGGATGGACATCGAAAAGGAGCGCGGCATTTCGGTCACGTCGTCGGTGCTGCAGTTCACCTATGACGGCTGCTGCGTGAACATCCTTGACACCCCTGGCCACCAGGACTTTTCCGAAGACACGTATCGAACGCTCATGGCTGCCGACGCCGCCGTCATGGTCATCGACGCCGCCAAGGGCGTTGAGGCGCAAACCAAGAAGCTCTTCAAAGTGTGCACGCTGCGCCACATCCCCATTTTCACGTTCGTGAACAAGCTCGACCGCGAGGCGCGCGACCCGTTTGACCTCATGGAGGAAATCGAGTCGGTGCTCGGCATTGGCACGTATCCCATGAACTGGCCCATCGGCTGCGGCCAGAACTTCCGCGGCGTGTTCGACCGCCAGGCGCGCCGCGTGATCGCGTTCGAGGGCGACGGCCACGCGAACGCCACGAAGAAGGTTGCCGAAATCGAAGCCGAGCTCGGTGCGCCCGAGCTGGGCGAGCTCATCGGCGAGGCGAACCATGAGAACCTGATGGACGACATCGAGCTGCTCGACGGTGCGGGCGACGAGCTCGACTACGCCGCTGTGAGCTGCGGAAAGCTTTCGCCGGTGTTCTTCGGTTCGGCGCTCACGAACTTCGGCGTCGAGCCCTTCCTGAAGGAATTCTTGCGCCTGGCGCCAAGCCCGCTGTCGTACACCGACACGCTCACCGGCGAACAGGTCGACCCGCAGCGCGACGATTTCAGCGGCTTCGTGTTCAAAATCCAGGCGAACATGGACAAAAACCACCGCGACCGCATCGCGTTCGTGCGCATTTGCTCGGGCAAATTCGAGCGCGGCATGGAGGCCTTCCATATGCAGGGCGGCAAGAAGCTCAAGCTCGCCACGGGCACGTCGCTTATGGCTGACGACCGCGCGATTGTCGACGAAGCGTACGCGGGCGACATCGTGGGTCTGTTCGACCCGGGTATTTTCAACATCGGCGATACGGTGTGCACGGGCAAAACGCATGTGCAGTTCCCCGAAATTCCTACGTTTGCGCCTGAAATGTTCAGCCGCATCACGCAGGTGAACACGCTGAAGCGCAAGCAGTTTGTGAAAGGCATGGAGGAGCTGGCTCAGGAGGGCGCCATCCAGATTTTCCGCGAGCCGGGTTTTGGCATGGAAAGCGTCATCGTCGGCGTCGTGGGCGTGCTGCAGCTCGAGGTGCTCGAGCAGCGCCTGAAGAGCGAATACGGCGTGGAAGTGCGCCGCACGGGCCTTCCGTATACCGACGTGCGCTGGATTAAAACCGACCCGAAGACGTTCGAGTTCTCGAGCCTGAACGTTACGCGTGACACGCTCAAGGTCGAGGACATGCGCGGGCGCCGCCTGCTGCTGTTCACGAGCCCGTGGAATGTGAACTGGGCGGTCGACAAGAATCCCGACATCGAGCTTTCCGAAGTGGGCAACTGGGAAGCGTAAGGCTTGCGGCGCGCTTCGGAAAAGGGTGCGTCGTGGGTGCGTCGTGCGCGCGACGGCTCTCGATTCAAGTCGGCTGCGGACGCGTCTTGGAAACAGACCTCGCCATAAATGAACCCTGAATGCGCTTCGGATGTTCAGTTGCGTTCGGGTGTGGGCGAGCTCAGGCGCGCTTTAGGTTCGATCTGGTGTTCCTCAAGCGCGGCTGCGCTTCGGGTCGCTTTCGTCTTTCGGCGGGTTGTTGCCTCGCCTTGGCGCTCGCTTGCGGGCAAGTTGTGCCGCGGCATTGGCGATTTTGTGTGGCGTGAGCAGCCGCGTTGCTGAGCCGTTACAATACGAACCCTCCCATACGCGCCTTTTGGCGATAACTGAAGAATTCAAATTCCACCCGGGGTTGCCTGGGTGGAATTTTTCTGTCCCAAATGCGGGATGGGGAATGCGCGTGCGAAATGCCTAGTTGGGCGTTCCTTATGAAGGAAATCCTTTGCCGGGGCGCACTTTGTTGGGCGCCTTCGCTTGGGCGCTGCCTGTTCGGGGCGGCCCTTCATCTGGGCACCGACTTGGGCAAAGTGGCCTGCTGGCTACGTCGCCGCTTGGCCAGGAGGCCCTTTGCTCGGCCCGCTTGGCCCTGTCGGGTTTTCTTGGCAGTGCGGCTTTTGCTCCCAGGCGACGCGCGCGACACGAACGACGTACGACGAAGAGGAATTGAGAGCCCTTGCAGCGCGACAAAATCAAACCGATCCTGTTCAGCATCATCAAGCATTCCAGCAAAGAGGAGCTCAAAGAGCAGCTTCCCCGCGACATCGTGTCGGGCATCGTGGTCGCCATCGTGGCGTTGCCGCTTTCGATTGCGCTGGCGATTGCGTCAGGCGTCGGTCCCGAGCAGGGCTTGTACACGGCTATCGTCGCGGGCTTCCTTATCGCGTTTCTTGGCGGTTCGCGCGTGCAAATCTCCGGCCCTACGGCGGCGTTCGCGACCATTGTTGCCGGCATCGTCGCGACCGACGGCATCGATGGCCTCGTCGCGGCGACGCTCATTGCCGGTGTGCTGCTCGTGGTTATGGGCCTGCTCAAGCTGGGCACCATCATCCGCTTCGTTCCATACACCATCACCACGGGCTTCACGGCGGGCATCGCGGTGACCATCGTCATTGGCCAGCTGAAAGATTTCTTCGGGCTCACGTATCCCACTGGCACGGTGACGGTCGAGACGGCTGACAAGGTTTCGGCGCTCGTGGCGAATTTCGGCACGTTCAATTGGCAGGCGCTCGTGGTGGGCGCGGTGTGCCTCGCGGTGCTGTTTTTGTGGCCGCGCCTGGGCACGCTGGGCGCCAAGGTTCCCAGCTCGCTTGTCGCCGTCATCGTTGGCATGGTTATGGTTCCCCTGTTCGGCATGAACGTGAACACCATCGGCGATTTGTACACCATCAACGCAGGCTTGCCCGAGCTGCATGTGCCGCAGCTTTCGATTGAGCTGCTGCGCGACCAGCTTCCCAACGGCATCACCATCGCCATTCTGGCCGCCATCGAATCGCTGCTTTCGTGCGTGGTCGCCGACTCCATGATCAGCTCGCACCACCGCTGCAACATGGAGCTTGTGGCGCAGGGTGTGGGCAACATGGGCTCGGTGCTGTTCGGCGGCATTCCCGCGACGGGCGCCATCGCGCGCACGGCCGCCAATGTGAAGAGCGGTGGACGCACGCCGGTTGCCGGCATGGTGCACGCGCTCGTTTTGCTCGTGGTGCTTGTGTTCCTTATGCCGTACGCGGCGCTCATTCCCATGCCGACCATCGCGGCCATTCTGCTGCAGGTCGCTTACAACATGAGCGGATGGCGCAATTTCGCGCACCTGTGCCACACGGCTTCGAAGGGCGCGGTGGCCACGCTTCTGCTCACGTTCATGCTCACCATCGTGTTTGACCTGGTGACGGCCATCGCGGTGGGCATGCTCATTACCGTGGTGCTGTTCATGAAGATGGTTTCCGAGGAAACCGAGGTCAAAGGCTGGCAGTATTACTGCGACGCCGATTCCGAGGTCACGCATTTGCGCGAGCTGCCCAAGAGCGTGCGCGTGTACGAGATCAACGGCCCCATGTTCTTCGGCATGACCGACCGCATTACCGATATTTCAGTGAAGGAGTTCACGAAATACCTGATCATCCGCATGCGCGGCGTACCGTCGCTCGACTCGTCGGGCATGAACGCGCTTGAGAATCTCTACGATTACTGCGAGGAAAATGGCGTGAAGCTCATTTTCAGCCACGCCAACGAGCAGCCCATGAAAACCATGCGTCGTGCCGGTTTCGTCGACCTAGTGGGCGAGGAACATTTCCGCCCGAACATCGATGACGCCATCGCCCACGCGCGCGAGCTGCTTGAGGCCGAGGGCGCGGGCAAGACCGAAAAAGCCGCATAACACGTTGAAAGGGGCCCGTGCGGCCCCTTTCTCTATCTGCTTTGCATGAAAATGCACGAAGTGCGTACCCTAAAGAGATTTTCGATGGTGCACGGTCGTTTTGCAATCATAAACCCCAGGTCGCGCATCGAACGCGAATAGTGATATGGTGCAACATCCGAAGCAGGGTACGCACTTCGCGCATTTTTCTGCAAAAGCCCCCTCGGGCCTATTTCGTGAGCCCCATGCCCTGCGCGTACCACACCGCGACCTGCTCGGGCGCCTCGCGTGCGCCGCGTTCGAACCACCACGAAACCGTGTGCGAAAACGAGCTCACGCATAGCACGCGCATCAGGCTCGCCGGCATGCCTTCGGGCGGCACGGGCCCGCTCTTCTCGAAGAGCACATCGAGTTGCTGCTCAAAATACCTGGTGAAATACGGCTCGCCCTCGCGCACGAGCTTGCCGCACACGCCGCTGTGCGTGTCGCGCATGTGGTAGAGCAAATGCGCCAGCTTGCCCTCGAGGCTTTCGGTCACGAGGTTTGGGTGCGTTACGCAGTATTCGTTCACGCCTTCGAAGATGTGATCGAACATCTCGCGGCACATCTCGCGCAGTAGGTCGTCTTTCGTCTCGAAATGCGCGTAGAACGTTGAGCGCCCGATATCGGCCCGCTCGATGATCTCGGCCACGGTCACGGCGCTGTAGTGCTCGCTCGCCATTAGGCTCTCGAATGCGTCGTAGATGGCCTTGCGCGTTTTTCTCTGACGTCGGTCCATATTCGTTTCCTTTTGCACAATCGCTTTGAGGTGTTCGGTATCTGCCATGCGGCGCGGCTTGCGTGTTGCCGCTTCTGAACGTCATGCATTATACCGAACTATATGTTCGATAGCGAAATGCGTGTTATGGAAGAGGAAACCGTGAAAAGCTTGAAACCGTTGTTCGAGCCCCTTGAGCGAGTGCTGGAATGGGGCGGCGCGAAGAAGGACGTCGCATTCATCGTGGTGTCGGCAATCGCGCTTATCGCAAGTTTTTGCATGCCCAGCCTGCCCGTCGATCCGGCGTGGATCGCAGTGCTGCTGTGTGGCGTGCCCATCATGGTTGAGGCGCTTATCGCGCTTGCGGCTGAGTTCGACATTAAGGCCGATTTGCTCGTGACCATCGCGCTCATCGCGTCGCTAGCCATCGGCCAGTATTTCGCGGCAGGCGAGGTCGCGGTCATCATGCAGCTCGGCGGTCTGCTCGAAGAACTCACGGTGGCGCGCGCTCAGCGAGGCATTCAGAAGCTCGTCGAGCTCACGCCGCGCACCGCTCGCGTAGTGCGCGCGGGCGGCGCAGAGGAAGAAATCGCCGCCGACGACGTCGAACTCGGCCAAATCGTGCGCGTGCTGCCGGGCGAGGCCGTGCCGGTCGACGGTGTGGTTGTGTCGGGCGCGACGAGCATCGACGAATCGGCGGTCACGGGCGAGTCAATGCCCGTCGACAAGCAGCCGGGCAGCGAGGTCGCGTCGGGCACGACAAACCAGTTCGGCGCGATCGACGTGCGTGCGACGCGCGCGGGGCAGAACAGCTTCATCCAACGTATGGCGCGCCTCGTGCAGAGCGCCGACGCCGGCAAGGCGAAAATCGTGCGCCTTGCCGACCGCTGGGCCACGTGGATCGTGGTCGGCGCGCTTGCGTCGGCTGTGGGCGTGTACCTGGTCACGGGCGAAATCCTGCGCGCTGTCACCGTGCTTGTCGTGTTCTGCCCGTGCTCGCTTGTGCTCGCCACGCCCACGGCGATCGTCGCGGCCATCGGCAACGCGACCAAGCACGGCTTTCTCGTGAAAGAGGGCGATGCACTCGAGCGGTTGGCGAAAGTGCGCCGTATCGCGTTCGACAAGACGGGTACCATTACCGAAGGCAAGCCGCGCGTGGCGGCGATTGTACCGTGTGAGGAAACGGGCCGCACCCGCGAGGAACTGTATGCACTCGTTGCGGCGGCCGAAGCGCGCAGCGAGCATCCGTTGGGTCGCGCAATCGTCGCGAGCGCCGCGGCGGAAGGCATTGCCGCCGCCGAGCCGGTCGAGTTTGACATGAAGCCTGGGCTTGGCGTGTCTGCCCTGGTGGGAGGTAAGCGTGTGCTTGTTGGCAACGAGGCGCTCATGGCACAGGCGGGCCTTGGGCCGGCCGCGTGGAGAATTTCGGAAATCGAGGCGCTGCGCGATTCGGGCGACACGGTGGCGTTCGTCGCCGTCGATTGCGCGGCTGCGGGCGTGGTTGCCCTGGCCGACACGGTGCGTCGCGAATCGAAGCGCATCGTGCGTGAGCTGCGCGAGACGGGCATCGAGCCCGTGTTGTTGACCGGCGACAACGAGGCCGCCGCGCGTACTGTGGCAAATATGGTCGGCATCGACGAACTCGTAGCTTCGTGCAAGCCAGAGGACAAGATGCGCTACATCGAGCGTTGTGAAGCCGAGGGCGCGAACTGCGCCATGGTCGGTGACGGCATCAACGACGCGCCGGCGCTCAAGCGCGCGTACGTGGGCGTGGCCGTCGGCGGCGTGGGCAACGACATTGCTATCGAGGCCGCCGACATCGCCATCGTGAGCGGCGACATCTCCGAGGTGCCGCACCTGGTTGCCCTCGCGCGGCATATGATGCGCGTCATCAAGGCGAACCTTGCGTTTTCGATGACGCTCAACTTCACGGCGATTATCCTCGCGTTTATCGCCGTGCTCGACCCGGTTTCCGGCGCGCTCGTGCACAACGCCGGAAGCGTGTTCGTCATTGTGAACTCGGCGTTTCTGCTGAGCTGGGCGAAGCGATAAAGCCAGGCCGCAGAAGTCGGACTTGCAAGCTGGAGTGGGGCGTCCAGGCAAAAGCTCCGGGCGCCCCACTTTGCGCCGTGTCGCGACGAGGGCAAATGGCGTGCGTCGAATCGAGCCAGCCCGGCCTCCGCTTGCGGCATGGTCGGTCGAGCGTCGCGTCAGGACACTCGATTCGCCCGCCGTGCTCTGACACCGGTCGTGGGCGGCTGTTTTCTGTCGCCTACAGCTTGCGAATTACGACCGCAATCGTATTCACGTATTCGAGCGCGCCAGCTTCGATGGCCGCGCGATCGCCTTGTGCGTACGGGTTGTCGCACGCGAGCCAATCGGCCCATGCCTCAGCGGTGCACTCCATGGCGCGCATATCAATGATTTCGACCTCTTCGGTCTGCGAAATCATAGCTCGCCACCAGGCGATATCGTGCATATAGTCGAGCTGCTCGGGCGTCCACGACTCAAGCAGGCATGCCGGCAGGTTGTCGTGGCAATCGTGCACCATGCCAGGAATTGCCAGGTAGAGCATGCCGTTTCGCTTTACGTAAGGCAGCAGCTTCTCGCCGAGATAGTGCGGGTCGCGGCCATAATAGTTGTATGAATCAATGCTCACCACCGCATCGAAAAACTCAGCGGAAAACGGCAGTCCCTGCGTGGCGTCGGTTTTCACGGGGTGAATGGTTTCGCCGCTAATACCCAGCTCATCGAAGAACGCACGGTTCTCGACGGGGTTGCTCCACAGGTCGACGGCATACACGTCGAACCCGTACTCGCGCGCAAGCATTGCGCTTGTGATGCCCGTGCCCGAGCCAAGGTCGCATACGACCGAACCAGGCGCCAGATTCACTTCACTCAGGAGCTCTTCGCAAATTTTCAGTGGGTTGGGACCCATGATTTTCTCGCGCACGAGATTGGCGGGGAAGCTATTTGCTTTTGGGAAATTCATTGTTCAGTCCTGTCTTTTGAAAACTGCGGCTGCATTGCCATGCATGTTGGCATTAAGGCGCATCCACAACCGCCGTGTATTTGCTCATATGATTCAACAGGCGGGAAAAGTGCCACACGAAATAAAGCCCTGAGGGCCTTATCGTATTATTCGTTTGGCGTTCCCTAAAGAACAACGACCGTAAGCCATCACCCTTGATAATCGGTCTTGGAGGGCCAATCCCTCTCTGTTGCGCTCGATTCTAGCACGCCGTTGCGGCTATTTCTCTTCCTGTGCTCCCATGAAAGGAAAAAGTAAGGTTGTCTTCAGGGCGAGGTCTTCGCCGTGCTCGTTTGTCTCCTTATACTGCTCTTTTGCTGGGCTTATCTGGACGTGGCGCGTTGATTACGACATGCGAGTATTGTTACGAGCCTCGTTGCATGAAAACGCGCGAAGTGCGTACCCGTAAAGGAAACAATGGGCGAGACGCCAGGATTGAATTTTTGCGACCTGGGGTTTTGCGGCGGCGCGCGTTTGTTACTACCTCAAGCGCCCGACAAGGGTACGCACTTCGCGCGTTTTCACGCAACCGCATTTCGGCGCAGAGCGACACAGTTGAGCCATTCGGGCTATTGCCCGAGGGTCGCCCAGTCGATGAAGATGTTGCGCCTTAAATCTATTTCGCGCCGCGTTTCTTCGGCGCTCTTGTTTCGATACGTAACTCCGATTTGCCTGGCGACCATCCTGCGCACCACGTCGAAATTGGCGCGCTCGGCGATTTGCCGGTAGGTGAGCGGCATAACGATAAAGCCCATCTGCTGAAGTGCAGCCATTCGGTCCGAATCGGAAATTGCCGCCGCGTAATCGTCGTGGGCTACCTTCCCTTGACACTCGATAATGAGCGGGTTGGCCGTTCCAGGGACGTCGAAGAGCAGGTCGGCGTAGCAGGCGGTTTTACTGCAGATGCGCCTCGCGTTTCTCGAAAGCGGAATCTTCTCGTTGTTGGCGAAGTTCGAAAAGCCCTCGCCTCCTTTGCTTCTTGGTAGCGCGAACAGCATCGAGGCCTGCGCTTCGAAGGGCGAAGCCGTAATTCCGGTCACGTATTCCACCGCACGTGCGAACCGCCGTCCGCCGCGGGTGCTTTTCATTTCGACGGCGAATCGCTGCAGTTCGTTTATCTCGACAAGCGGTTCGCGTTTCCAGAGGTCGGTCTTTCGGCCGGCGGGACTTTTGATTCGTTGCCACCCGAATGAACGAGGAATCAGCTCGGAACAATCGATTCGATCGAGGAGCGCCTCGATAAGCGGGCTCGGTCGAAAAACCGAAAATGTGCCGCAGAATTCGTACATTGCCATTGCAAGATGAACTTCGCTGATATGTCCGGCGAGATTGAACAAGGAATAAAGGGGACTTGTCGTCGAGATTCCCAGACCAGTTTCCTGTATGCATCCCGACGGCAATTCGTTCGTGACGAGGTGCGATATCGTGCTCGAATTATTCAATCGGTGTTTGCGATCGCGCGTCAGAAGGTGAACGGGTTCGCCAAACACCTCTTGCGTGAGTACGTGGTTTTTGAACCCGGCACGATTCCTGTCACATGCCCTATCGGGGTAAGGCGGGCAGAGCATAAGAACCTGCGGAGGGGTCCGATGAAAGCGGAACGCCGATATGTCGCACAAAATTTCTTCCATGTGCGAACTTTACCAGGCTTGGCACGCCAGGAGGGGCAAAATGGGAAGACGGTGCTGAAATGTATCGTTTCGTCGCATGAAAACGCACGAAGTGCGTACCCTCTTGGCGATGTTGTCGAATTGGCGGAGGAGCGTTATTTGCCGACCTGGGCTTTTATTGAACTGCAAAATGAATGCGAGAGCATAGAAATCAGCAGGGTACGCACTTCGCGCGTTTTCGCGCGAAAAGCTTCGAAGAAGTCCGTCAAGATGCTGCTGCCTGGGCCGCTTTTTGTTGTTGCCTGGGTCGCACCAGTGTTTTACGCAACTAGATGTTGCTTGGAATGGTGCTTCGCGCACGATAAAGTTTAATCAAGGAAGGCCGGCGGGCGGCATTCCAGACGGTGCTTCGTGGGAGGTTGTGAATGAATTTCGGGGAAACGCTTCTTGATCTGCGCAAACGCAAGGGGCTCACGCAGGAGGAGCTTGCGGCGAAATTGTATGTGACGCGTCAGGCGGTGTCGCGGTGGGAGCGCGGCGAAGTGACGCCCGGCATTGATATGCTGAAGCTTATCGCGAATGTGCTGAATGAGCCTGTTGCTCACTTGCTTGATTGGCCCGAGCATTACTGCGAAAGCTGCGGAATGATGCTCGCGCCCGAAGAATATGGCACCGATGCTCATGGTTCGGCCGACTCGCATTATTGCAAATGGTGCTACCAGCAGGGCGAATATACCTATGAAACAACAATGGACGCCATGATCGAAGATTGTGCGCCGCGCCTGGCGGAAAGCACAGGAATGACGCGCGACGAGGCCGTGTCTCTTATGGGCGCGGTGTTGCCGCACCTGAAGCGCTGGAGCGCGGTGCACTCGAACGAGATGCGTTATGGCGTTGAGGCTCGCGAGCGCTATGGCGATGCGGCGGTTGATGCGGCCAATGAAAGGCTGCTCGACATGAGCGATGAGGAGTGGGGGACGAAAGAAAAGCTTGAAGTCGCGATTATCGAGCAGTTGAAGAAGGCGATGTCGACGGGCGATGCGTTAGGCTCGGAAGCAACGAAGTTGGCGCGCATGCATGCCGACTGGATTTGCATGCAATGGGCAAAGGGCGCCTATTCGCCGCAAGCTCACGTCTGTCTCGCTCAGGGATATTTGGCCGATGGTCGATTCGTCGAGTATTACGATTCTCGCGCGGGAAAAGGTGCGACGGAATTCCTCGTAGAGGCGATAGAGGCCGCACTCAGCTAAGCCGCATTGGCCTCGGGCGCGGCCAACGCAATGCCGGCTCGAGGCGGCGTCGGTCCTTCCGCCATGCGCCCAACGTATTTTTTCGGCCTAATCCGCGGATACGCATGCAGGAGGGGCTTCCAGCTTTTTATGCCTTTCTCATATCGTTTTGCGGCCTCGCTACTAACAGCGATTGGCTCATAGCGTTTTGAACTGGGGGTTTCTTGCGGAATGGCCTTCGTTGCGATGGTTTGCCGATGCTTTTTGCTGGGCGCCGCCGAGGGATGCGTCATTGCGGATGATACGGTTCGGTTCGTGCATGCAATCCCAATTGAGCTCATGGGTTGCTTGAATCAACTCAGGCAACTGATGCGGTTAAGTCATTTCGCCCGATTTGCATAGACTTGCTGCAAGATCAGCAAGGCTCGATCAGAGATGGCATTTTTGTTCCTGTTTTATTCCGATTTGGAAACAGTCGTTGCAAAAGCTACCAATTCGTATTGAGACGGTGTATCATTTGCAGCATAAGCCACGGGCGAAGGGCCCACGGCTGGAAATCCAAAAGGGGGATTCGAAATGTCCAAATACGCTGGAGCCCAAACTGAGAAAAACCTGCAGGCTGCGTTCGCGGGCGAGTCGCAGGCGACCAATAAATACACGTATTTCGCGTCGGTCGCGAAGAAGGAAGGCTACGAGCAGATTGCCGAAATCTTCCGCAAGACTTCCGCGAACGAGCAGTACCACGCCAAGATGTGGTTCCGCGAGCTCGAAGGCATTGGCACCACGGCGGAAAACCTTGCCGCTGCGGCCGATGGCGAGAACTTCGAGTGGACCGACATGTACGACGAGTTTGCCAAGACGGCTGAAGAAGAGGGCTTCCCCGAGCTCGCCGAAAAGTTCCGTCAGGTTGGCGCCATCGAGAAGCATCATGAGGAGCGTTACCGCGCGCTGCTGCACAACGTCGAAACCGCCGCTGTGTTTGAGAAGAGCGAGGTCAAGGTGTGGGAATGCCGTAATTGTGGCCACATCGTCGTGGGCACGAAGGCTCCGGACGTGTGCCCCGTTTGCAACCATCCGCAGGCGTACTTCGAGATTTCGGCTGAAAACTTCTAAGTCGAAATCGATCTCGAAAGCAAATATCGAACATCGCAAGAAAGCCGCCCTTGGGCGGCTTTCTTGATGAGATTTCCCGTTTTCGGGGCCGATTCGCATAGAGGGAAATGAACGTTTACGAGGCAAAAGGGCTTATGGGAAAAGCCCAGTTCAAAAGCTCATAGCGCAAAAGCACGCAGGGGAAGAGCCTCGGACAAAAGCCCACAGGACAAGCTGTGCCTGTTTCCAGAGCGCCCGCGCAAGCCTTGTTTATCTTTCATGAAAGAAGCCGCCCGAACCGACTTTTCCTATAAACCGAAGTGGGTGCCACAAGACCTAGCCTTCAGGCCATACGAATTCGGCGGCGCCCGCCTCGCCTCCATCGATAAGGAGGTTTTGGCCGGTCATGAAGCGATTCGTCACGCCAACGAAATAAACCCACTCGGCGATTTCGTCGGGTTCGGCCCAACGGCGCAGCGGCGTGAGCTGCATGATGCGCTCCCACATGGCGGCGTCGTCCATCACGGGGCGATTGAGCTCGGTAAGCACGCCTCCCGGGTCGACGCTGTTGCAAATGCCCTGGGGCGCCAAGCGATTTGCGACGTTTTTCGTGTACGAAAGAATGCCGCCCTTGCTCGCTGCGTACTCGGGAAATTCGGAACCCGTGTGTCCGCTCGCCGAGCCGACATTCACGATCGAGCGAATCCACGGCGCGGGCTTCGCGGCGGGAAAGTCGCCCACGAATGCGTACGCCTCGGTGATATTGATGGTGCCCTGTAGGTTCACGGCGATATCGTCTGCGCCCTGCACCCCGGCATTATTCACGATGACGTCAGGCTCAAGACCGGCAGGAAACGCAGCTCGGTCACGCACGTCGACAACGAAATGCTCGTATTCTGCGTGGGCAATCGACGCCGGCGCGATATCGAAGCCGTACACCTGCCATCCGCGCTGCAAAAACAACTCGGCGCATGCTCGACCAATGCCTGCCGAAGTGCCCGTTATGAGTGCCTTCATTGGTTGGCTTTCTGTGCGGCGATACGATTGATATATGCTGCGCCCACGTTCTCGCGCTCCCAGCCGCGCACGACTTTGTAGCCCACGGGGCTCAGCAGAATCTCGCACAGCAGCTCAGCCACGGCGCCCGTGAACGAGCAGGTGAGCACCTGAATCCACGTCCAGCCGAAGAACACGTGCGACACGACGATGGCGAAAATCAAGTTGTCGACGAACTGCGCAATGCCCGTGGAAATGTAGGAACGCTTCGCGAACGCGCCGAAGGTATTCGACGTGGAAAGGCGGCCGATGGCCACGTTGAGCAGGGAATTCACGGTCGACGAGCACAGCATCGCAAGCGAGCTGCCCAGCACGACGTACCACGTGCCGCCGATGGTGGCGTTCAGGGCGTCGTTGACTTCGACCATGCCGGTGTCGTAATAGGCGCCCCACATGCCCGGGGTGAGGCTCATGAGCCAGAAGAACAGGCACACAGCCAGGTTCACGCCCAGCGCGAGAATCGAGATTTTGATGGACGCCTTCGCGCCGAAGCGCTTGCAGATCATGTCCATGCAGAGGAAGGAAACCCAGCTCACGGCGAAGCCGCAGTCGAGCGCGAGCCATGGCGTGCTCAGAAGCTCCTTGTTTGCCATGAGGTTCATGAGGATGACGCTCACGATGAAAATCGTGACGGTGGGAGCGGGAATGCTCCGCAGCAAGACCTTGTAGTCTTCGAAAAATTTGCGCATTGCGACTTTCTCCTTTGGTTTTAGGTTTTACAAGCAGGATTTCGGACCCGAACTGCTTGGGCGGCGCTTCTTGCTTTTGCGCACCGTTTGCCATAATAACGCTCTGGTTCTGTTTTTCCAAGGCAATGCGCGCGCTTTGCACAACGAATGCGCGCCCGTCATATAGAATTCAACGGTTGCATAAATACACATGAATGCGGAAGGTTTAGCGCCCATGCTTATTGAAGCTTTAAAAGCACTGCTCATTGGTCTGGTCGAGGGCATTACCGAATGGCTGCCTATTTCCTCGACGGGCCACATGATTCTTGTTGACGAGTTCGTGAAACTGGAGGTTTCCGATTCGTTCCTTGCGCTGTTCTTGGTGGTAATCCAAATCGGCGCCATCATGGCTGTCATTATTCTGTACTTCCATAAGCTCAACCCCTTCTCGCCGAGCAAAACGGTCGACGAGCGTCGCAGCACGTGGCGCCTTTGGGGCATGGTGGTCATTGGGTGCCTGCCTGCGGCCGTGTTCGGTTTCGCGCTCGACGATTTCATGAACGAGCATTTCTATAACAAAGTTACCGTCGCGGCCATGCTCGTTTTGTACGGCATCGTGTTCATCGTGCTCGAGCGTCGTAATCGCCGTCGTTTCAAGGAAGCGCTCGCCGAGGTGGAAGCGCCGCGCGGCCGTCATGCGCGCGTGAGCGAGGCCGACGCCGAAGCCGCCGCCGAGGCGTCGCTGTTCAAAGTGACGAACGTCGACGACATCGATTGGAAAACCGCGTTGAAGATCGGCTTCTTCCAGTGCTTGGCCATGGTTCCCGGCACGTCGCGCTCGGGCGCGACCATCATTGGCGGCATGCTCACGGGCTGCTCGCGCACGGCTGCGACCGAGTTCACGTTCTTCCTGGCCATTCCCGTGATGCTCGGCTGGGGCGTGGTGAAGGTCGCGAAGTTCGTTTTGGCGGGCGTCGCCATGACGCAGACCGAAATCGTTGTGCTCGTGGTGGGCATCGTGACCGCTTTCGTGATGTCGGTCATTTCGATTAAGTTCCTCATGGGTTATATCAAGAAGAACGACTTCACGGCATTCGGCATTTACCGCATCATCGTGGGCGCGCTGGTTTTGGGCTATTTCGCGTTCGAGACCATGGGAATGTTGCCGTAGGAAACTTGCGGGAAACGGACTTGTCCGCCCCATGCCCCAGTGCATGGTTTCATGCTCAAACAGTCCTGAGCTCGCGCAAACAGCACATGAGGTGCTGTTTGGCTCGTGCGGAACTGCGCGGAAAACCACGCACCGAGGCATGGGGCTTCGTTTATATTTGCTTGCGTCGAAGGTGGATATATGACTAGCATCGATATCGATTCCTTGAATCCCGCGCAGCGCGAGGCCGTGCTGTGCACCGAAGGCCCGCTGCTCGTGCTCGCGGGCGCTGGTTCAGGTAAAACGCGCGTGCTCACGTATCGCATTGCGCATATGCTTGCCGACAATGGCGTGCAGCCGTGGGAGATTCTGGCTATCACGTTCACCAACAAGGCGGCCGCCGAGATGCGCGAGCGCTTGAGCAAGCTCGTGGGCCCGGGCGCGCGTGGCATGTGGGTGTCTACCTTCCATAGCATGTGCGTGCGCATTCTGCGCGTCGATTGCGAGAAGCTCGGTTTCGACAAGGGCTTCACTATCTACGACGACGACGATTCGAAGCGCCTCGTGAAGGATATCTACAGCGAGCTCGATTTGGATCCGAAGCGCTGGCCCATCAACAACATTCGCAATCGCATTTCATCCGCGAAAAACGAACTTATGACTCCGGGCGAATTCGCGAAAAGCGCCACGGGCGACCCTGGTGCGAAGGTCGCGGCGCGCGTGTACGAGAAGCTGCAGCAGCGCTTGAAGGCGGCCAACGCATTCGACTTCGACGATTTGCTGCTCTACACGCATTTGCTTCTGAAGAACCATGCCGACGTGCTTGAGGCGTACCAGAATCGCTTCCACTATTTGCTCGTGGACGAGTATCAGGACACGAACAAGGCGCAGTACGAAATCACGAAGCTGCTCGCCGCGAAAAACCAGAACATCATGGTCGTGGGCGACGACGACCAGTCGATTTATAGCTGGCGTGGCGCCGACATTCGCAACATTCTGGAATTCGAGAGCGATTACCCGAATTGCAAAACGGTGAAGCTCGAGGAAAACTACCGCTCAACGGGCAACATCCTGAATGCGGCAAACGCCGTGGTGCGCCATAACCAGCATCGCAAAGACAAAACACTGCGCACTTCCCAGCCCGATGGTGACAAGATTTACGTGTATGTGGCGTCGGACGAGCGCGACGAGGGCCGCTGGATTGCTGGCGAAATCGACAAGCGCCGATCCGAAGGCTTCTCGTATGACGAGATGGCGGTGTTCTACCGCACGAACGCTCAGTCGCGCTCGCTCGAAGACATGATGCTGCGCGCTGGCGTTCCCTACAAGATCGTCGGCGGCACGCGATTCTTCGATCGCGCCGAAATTCGCGACGTTATGGCATACCTCACGTTGCTTGTGAATCCCAACGACGATATTGCGGCCAAGCGCGTCATCAACACGCCGCGCCGAGGCATCGGCAAAACCACCATCGATTATATCGACCGGGCGGCAGCCATGACGAACATGCCGTTCATGCTGGCGGCTGAGCTGTGCGTGGCTGACGAGAACCTGCAGATGCGCGCCCGCACGGCGCTTGGCAGCTTCGTCTCGCTTGTCGAGGAGTGCCGCAGCTACGGCGGCGATTTACGCAAAGTGATCGAGGCGGTTATCCAGAAATCGGGCCTCATTGCCGCGCTCGAAAATGAGAACACCGACGAAGCGCGCGGGCGCGTCGAGAACATCAAGGAGTTCTTGTCGGTTGTCGAGGAATACGTGCAGTCGCACCAGAATTCCGAGGAAGAAGAGCCCGAGCTGCCCGAAGGCGAGAACCTCGCGGGCGTGCGCCAGCTTTCGCCCGATTCGCTGGCTGACTTCATCGAGTGGGTTCGCCTGCGCACCGATTTGGATTCTATGGCCGAAGACGATTCCGCCGTCACGCTTATGACGGTGCACGCGTCGAAGGGCCTGGAGTTCGACGTGGTGTTCGTCGCGGGCATGGAAGAAACGCTGTTCCCGCATTCGAATTCCTCGCAAGACGAATCGGGCTTGGAGGAAGAGCGCCGTCTTGCCTATGTCGCCATTACGCGTGCGCGCAAGAAGTTGTATTTGACGTGTGCCCAATCGCGTACGATTTTCGGCGATACGGTCGCGAACCCGATTTCTCGCTTCATTGGCGAGATTCCGGGCGAGCTTCGCCAGACCATCGGCCTTGGCTCTATGGGCTTTTCGGGCACGGGTTGGGAAAAGCGCGGCAGCCGTCGCGGCATTTCGGGCTCGGGTGTGGAAGCGGGCGGCGGCCGTGTGTTCGGCCAGTCGAGCGCGAACGTGTCGGCGCGACGCAATTCTTCGACGGGCGGGCGCACGTTCGGGACCGGCAAGCCTGGCGGTGGGCAGTCGTTCTCTGATTTCACGGCAAGCCATGGCGGCGCTGCTCGCAAGAGCTCGAGCGCGTCGCATTCGACGCGTGCGGCGGGGACGCTTGGTTCGAGTCGAGCGCGTGGCGGCAAGGTTCCCACGTATACGCCCGAAGGCGGTTGGGGCGGATCGGCCGCAGCCAGGGCGGCATCGGCTGGCAAGAAAGAGGCGGCGCACAATACGTTCGCGGCCGGCGATACCGTCGACCATAAAACGTTCGGCCGCGGTAAAGTGCTCAAGGTCGACGGCGACTCGCTCGTGATTAAATTCGCACGCACGGGCCAGACGAAGACCTTGCTGAAAGACTACGCACCCATCGTGAAAATCAACTAACAATAGATAGAAAAAGGAGCTTGCAGCTCCTTTTTTCTATATGGTCTTTGATGAGCGATGGGAAAAAGAAAAGGGCCCCGCAGGGTCCCTTTTCTTCAAAAATGCTGCAATCTCTTGCAAAAATCGAGCTATACGACGTAAAGAAGCGATTTCTTTACGCAGTTGCAAGCTTTTTGCCGACCATGCGGCCGAAGGTTGCGCAGCGGCCCGCGTTCAGGCCCGCGGCCTGATTGGGGTAGGTGCCCGCATAGAAGCAGCCTTGGTCGTTGCCGACGACATAGACGCCTTCGATAGGCTCGCCGTTTTCGCCGAGAGGCTGCAGCTCGTCGTTGACTTGAATGCCGTCGAGCGTGCACAGCGTGAGGCCGCACGATTTCACGGTCGCATAGAACGGGGCCGTGCGCAGCTCGGACAGACGGAATGCGTCCTTGCCGAAATCGGGGTCTTCTTGGGCGTCGAAAAGCTCATTCTGGCGCTCGCACGTAGCAAGGAAGTTCTTCTTCGCGTCGCCCTCGAAGCCCAGCTTGCCTGCGAGCTCTTCAAGGGTGTCGGCCTTAACGATGTAGCCGGCGTCGACGAACGATTCCATTTCAGGCTCGATCCATTCGTCCATCATTCCGGGGAATGCGTCATGGTCGGCACCTTCGCGATACGTGATGGTGGAGCAGCCGACGGTATGGAAGCGGTCGACATCGCCCTTCCAGTTCGCATCCCAAACCTGGTGCCAGGTGCGCTGGCCTTCGGGGTATTTGGTCATGGCGTTCAGCACGAAGTCATACGGAGTCGATTCGTTATGGAAGCGCAGGCCGTTGTTGTCGACGCGCAGGAACGGCTGGGAGCTGAAGAAGTAGTAGCCGTAATCATCGCCGGAAATCGAGTAGGGGTCGCCGACTTCCTGCTCTTTGGTGAGCAGGCAACGGTTGAACGTGAGCGACGTGTGCACGGCGTCCATCTTGGCGCCCGCCCACAAAAGCGTCTTGATGCCGTCGCCTGTGCAGTTCGGGAATGCGTCGAGGGTGCCCAGGCACGAATAGCGCTCAGGTTGAAGCGCCTTGTACATGTCTTCGTTGTAGGCGTAGCCGCCCGTTGCGACGATGACGCCCTTGCTTGCGTTGATGCGAATGTACTTGCCATCAGAATTCTTGGCGTAGACGCCTGCGACCTTGCCGTTTTCGATAATCAGGTTCTGCATGGGCGTGTTGAAGAGCACTTCGCAGCCCGAGAACGAGGCGATGTAGGTGTTGATGATCTCAGCGACGTCGCCTTCACGGCTCGGATACTCGCCGTTGGTGCCGTGGCCAGTTGGCCATTCGGGGTAGCGCGTTCCTTCGGGCATGTTCCACTCGAGCTGAACTTCTATGCCGTTTTCGTTCATGAGGTCGGTATACCAGTCAATGGCTTCACCCGAATTGTCGGCCCATTTGCGAATAAGCTTGCTGTTCACCTGGCCGTCCGCGTAGTGGTCGAAGTCGTTGACGATGTCCATCTTGTTGATCTTGGTGCCCTGCGCGGCTTGGAGCTTCGTGTCGATTGCTCCAAGCGCCGAGCTACGCACGCTCGAGCCCGATGCGGCTTTTTCGATAAGCAGCGTCTTCGCGCCATTTTCTGCGGCGCTTGCGGCGGCAAAGTATCCCGACGTGCCGGCGCCGACGACGACGACCTCGAAATCCAGCGTCTCAACACAGTCGCTATCGGCGATTTGGGGTGCTTCGCCAAGCCAATCGGTGGCTTTGTCGCCATTGGTAGCGGTGGCTTCTTTGGAGCCGCTCTGCTTAGGCGAGCCGCAGCCCGTCATGCTTGCGACGGCGGCGAGGCCCATGGTTGCTGCTGCGCCCGTCAGAAACGAGCGACGATTCATTTCTGCAGTCATTCTTTTCCCTTCCCATGCGCGCCCGAGGGCGCTAACTCTCTCGCTCGGGGCGAAAACGGTCTAGAGGGAGGGAACCGTTCTCGCTTTGAGCATGTCGTGTCTATGCGGGCAACGCCGCATTCCAGACATTTGCAGCATGCTCGGCAGCGAGAGGGAAAACATCGCCCAAATGCAGTGTTTGGTGCAAAATGAAGTGGTTTTCACCTAGAATAGGTGAGGTTTTGAACTGGGATTTTCGTCACTATCGGTGAGGTTTGCATGCGGCGGTGCCGGCAAATCGCACTGTTATTAATAGGGGCTTCTGGCGCTTAGGGAACGTCGGGGAGTTCGTGGCGGGTATCTCGCTATTCGCAATGGAGGGTTTGCGTTTTGGCTTTGAACGACTTTGTGTCGAAGGTCGAAGGTTCGGTTCGGCCGAGGCATTTGGGGCTTGGTTTCGTATGGGCTTGGATTTATTGCTCGTTTTCGACGTCGGCGTTGTTCGCAGGCCGCGTAGGCTCGTCGATTAACGCCGACTCTTCGTGGTTCGCTTCGGCCGTCGTGGTCGTCGCGTGCTTTTTCGTTTTCGCGCTCGCGTGGCGCCGCGCCGACATGTCGCGTATGAGAGCGGCTGCGTTTGCGGGCACCGTGCTCATGGCCGCGGGAACATTCCTCTTGGGCGCATTTGATTTGTCTGCGTGGGCGAGCACGCTTTGCGGAGTGGCGAGCGGAATTGGCAGCGGGTTGTTGGTTTTATTTTGGGGCGATGCGTATGCGCGTCTCGAAACCGAGCGCGTGGAGATTGCTGTTCCCGCGGCGTCGGGGGTGATGCTCGCGTGCGCGTTCGTGTTCCCTTATATTCAGGGGCTGCCGGGTGCGTGCGGTGTTTCGTCGCTGCCCATTCTTTCAATGGTTTGCCTTTATTTAACATGGAACGATATTGACGCGAGTCGGTTTGTCGAACGTCTTTCTGAGGGGGAGACGTGGCGCGCGGGCGCTCGTGCGGGTTTGCGCACGAGCGCCGCACATATCTTGGACGCCTCGCGGAAAGATGCGCGGGAGACGCGTCCTTTGGGAATGCCGCCTTCGGCGATGCCGGCACAACGAAGCGGAAGATTGCAAGCGCCTCAGGGGAGGGCGCTGGCGTTCCTCGCGAGGATATCGGCCGTGCTTTTCGCTGCGTACATGGCGATTGGCGTGGCGTCTGCAACCGGCGGCGTGACCGATGCATTCCAGGCTGCCTATGGATTCGACGCCGCGGCTATGCTCGGATCAGTGTGCGGCGTGTGCTTGGCATTTTGGTTCATCTTTTTCTCGCCCCGCGTGAATGTGCCCGCACTTTTGCGTTGGGTTGCGCCGCTTATCATGATTGGCTTGGCCGCCATTCCTTTCAGCGGAATGGCTCCAGAATTCGTTACGAGCGCAACGATGTCGGTGGCCGATACCGTGCTGCAGATCATCGCATTTCTAAGCTTGGTTAATCTTGCGCGAGCCGGTGTGTTTTCGCCCGCCTTCGCCGTCGGTGTGGGGCAGGGCATGATTCAGCTCGGTGTTTTGGCGGGCAATTTGATCGGCAGATGGTCGGCGCTCGCTGCCGCGTCAAGCGGTTATGGCCTATGGGAGACCTCGCTTGTCGTGATATGCCTCTTTTCGGTTGCTATGGCGCTTGCGCCCTCTGATCGGAACATGGGCGGAATCGGTCTTCGCTCTACGGGAGACCTCGACGATGCAGTTCCTATGGGTGCCAGCGAGTTGTCCGATTCGCGAGGCGGTTCATCGTCTGGCAAGACGCTTCATGCTTTTGAAGGTGAGATCGATGGGCTGCTGTCGCAGGAAGAGAATCTTGATGAAAAGGTTGTGCGCATAGCCGCCGAAGGTGGACTTTCGTCGCGTGAGACCGAAGTGCTCGGCTATTTGGCTCGAGGTCGTTCGCAGCCTTATATTCGCGATACGCTTGTGCTTTCGAAAAATACGGTGGCAAGCCATGTGAAGCATATTTATCAGAAGCTCAATGTGCATAGCCGACAAGAACTGCTCGACCTGTTTGCCGATTAGATTGCCAAGCTGGTTGTCATCTTGGTTGTCGATTCGCGACGGGCGATCGAAGCCGATTCGGGAAGCCTTTTGAGGTTAGCCGCAACATAAGGGCCCTTCGCGGCCCTTTCTTTATGCTCGAAAATCGAGCTACGAAATGAGCTTGCACCGAAAACGATGCTATACGCCGTAAGATAACCATAAACTATACGCTGCTATCAGGTAGTTTCGAAAAATCGAAATAACAAGGAACAGCTCTTATTTGAGTGAGCCAAAGCGCACCTTTGAGCTTCGGTGTCTCCTCTATCTATCGGATTCGTGTCTCTTTTTGCCATCCTTCATCTTGCTGGGCGCTTTCGTCGCGGGTGCGCTCGTCGCGGACACGCTCCTCGCGCGCTGCCGAGCGTGCCCGCTCTTTGAGACGGGAATGCGGGCGGGCTCGAACGCGTCAGAAAAGGCGCGCATAAGCGCATGAGAACCGAGGGAAAATTTCATGAAAGCGAATGCATAACTCATGTATTCGGACAAGAAACCTCATGCACTCGGGCAAGAAACGGGCAAGGTTTCTGCTCTAGCATTGCCTTCATGTCCATTTGCCTCTCACATAACACGGCTCTTTCCGTATGGCGTGCCGCTCGCGCTTCGCTTTTGCCTGCGCCGAGCATTTCGTACGCCGCTGTTCCCGAAAAAGTTGTGGCACGCGAAGTAAGGGCCTTGCGCGATTCTTCGTTGTCGACGATTGTTGCGCTCGAACGGCCGCATCTTATGGTCGCTTCCCAGGATGGTAAGACGAGCCGGTGCTCCGTTGTGTGCCACTGTCCTATTGCCTCAAAGGCGCCGCCCCGACTTTTCAGCATCAATCTCGACGTCTGCGTCGTCTCCGTCGAAGATGTTTTCGCTCAGGTTTCCCTGCGTGCGTCAGTCGAAGCTTTGATGCTGCTCGCTTTCGAGCTTTGCGGTTCGTACTCGCTGCTTCCCGATGGGAGTTTTGTTGCCGCCCAGCCATTGACGAGCGTGAAGCGGTTGGCGAGTCGGGTCGGAGCGTTGGCTCCATTTCCTGGTTCCGCCAAGGCCGCAACGGCGCTTCGCTATTCGTTCGATGGCGCGGCGTCTCCCGCGGAGGCGAAACTCGCGATGCTGCTGTGTTTAAGGCAAACGCTCGGCGGCTACGGGTTCCCTGTGCCGCGCATGAATTGGCGCGTGGACGTTACGGGCGATGCGCGCAAGCTCACCCCGCGTAAGTATTTCGTGCTCGATTTATTTTGGGCCGACGCGATGCTCGATGTGGAATACGACAGCAATGCATTCCACCGCTCTCCCGGCGCCCTTGCGAGCAACGCCGAACGTCGTAACACGTTGCAGGCCATGGGTTATACGGTGATTACGGTAACGCGTGACCAAATGACATCTGTCGATTTGTTCGACGACGCTGCGCGCGCCATAGCGAAGGCACTCCATGTACGGTTGCGCCATTCGTGCAAGCGGTGGCCTCGATTGCGTTACGGTCTTCGACGTCGCATCGAGGATCCCGATAATCTGTTGCTTCAGGGGCTTTTGAAGGGCTCCGTGTCGGAAACCGCGAAGGCATCTCGTTTAAGCGGGGCTGGTCCCGCGAAGCCCGATTCTAGTCCGACGGAATAGAGCCGTCGGTCTTCTTTGCGTCGTTGCAGAAAAACGGTTGCCCTTAAGGCCCTTGGGCCAATTCGTCGTGCCTTCCTCGGTTGCGTGACATAAGGGTCCCTTTCAAGCCCCCTTCTCGAAGTTTTCTTCGTGACGGCATCGCTTTCAGTCTCCTTCCTGGCAGAATATCGCGCGGAAGGGTCGCGAAATCGTCCTCCGATGGGGTTTGCGGGTTTTCGAGGGACGCTCTTGCTTAAAAGTGCAGCTTACTGCTCACGATGATGGTCTCTGAACTGGGGTTTCGTGAATCAAGACTCGATTGAATGGGAATGGTTCGCCGACATTTCATGTGGGTGGCAGGATATGCGTCCCTCGGGACGCATATCCTGCCAGAAGAAGGAGATTTTCGCGATTTCGCGACCCTTGGGCGCGATATTCTGCCACGCTCGAGGGAGGCAGGGGAAACGGGGTTAAGAGGTGTCTGAGGAAGGCGATGCGGCCGAGGGGCGAGACGGTCGAGGGATGGGATAGCTGAGCGGGCAAGACGGCCGAAGGCGAGGCCGCCGAGAAGGACGCGTTTGGCGCCTTGCCTGCGACAGGGGCGAACTTCGGGGCTGTCGATCGGGCGTCTCCAGATCACTATCCGCCCCTGTCTCCGAAGAGGGCGCAGGAGCGATGCCTTTACAGGTGCACCGTCAATCCGAATGGCTCGGTAGGAAACCGTTGGCCGCGAGCGTCGCTTCCCGCTGAAGCCGTGCGCTACAATGAAATTCGTTTGCATTTCAGGCACAAGAGGGGATGCCGTGGGGAATTTCATTTCAAATAGTTCAGAATCTTCGAGCACTTCGAGCACTTCGAGCACTTCGAGCACTTCGAGCACTTCGAGCACTTCGAGCACTTCGAGCACTTCGAGTGCAACAAATATGACCGTCGACGTCGTCATCGTGGGCGCCGGTCCCGCAGGCATTTTCACGGCGTTGTCGCTGCTGAAGAGGGCTCCGTCCACGGCAATCGCGCTTGTGGAGAAGGGCCTTCCCATCGAACGGCGCAGTTGCCCCAAGGCGAAAGTCGGCCATTGTGCGGGCTGCGAGCCGTGCCGCATTACGACGGGCTTTTCGGGCGCAGGAGCGTTTTCTGACGGAAAGCTGTCGCTCTCGCATGAGGTCGGCGGCGACCTGCCCGAGCTTATTGGGGAAGACGTGGCGCAGGCCGCCATCAAGCGGGTCGACGACGCGTATTTGTCCTTTGGTGCCGACGAGCATGTCGAGGGCATCGACAATCCTGGCGAAGTCAAAGACATTCGCCGCCGCGCGATTCAGGCGGGCCTGAAGCTCGTCGATTGCCCTATTCGCCACCTTGGAACTGAAAAGGCGCAAGAGATTTACGGCCGCATCGAAGACCACCTGCGCGATGCCGGCGTGAATTTGCTGTTCGAAACGGAATGCACCGATGTGCTTATCGAAGGCGACGCCGCGACGGATTCGGCCGCATGCAAAGGTGTTCGCGTGCGCACGCGTACGGGCGAGGAGTTCTCGATTCTCGCCGAGAAAACCGTGGTGGCGACGGGCCGCCGCGGCGCCGATTGGCTCGAGCGCCTTTGCAGCGAGCATGACATCGAGCATGCGCCCGGCCCGGTTGACATTGGCGTGCGCATCGAGATGCGTAACGAAATCATGGAGCGCGTGAACAACGTGCTCTACGAAAGCAAGCTTATCGGATACCCGAATCCGTTCCGCAACAAGGTGCGCACCTTCTGCCAGAACCCCGGTGGCTTCGTGAGCCAAGAAAATTACGATGGCGGCCTCGCGGTGGTGAACGGGCATTCCTACAAGGAACGCAAGTCCGAGAACACCAACCTCGCGATTCTGTGCACGCATAACTTCCTTGAGCCGTTCAACCAGCCCATCGCGTACGCGAAGAAAATCGGCGAGCTGTGCAACGCGCTGGGCGCCGGGCATATTCTGGTGCAACGTTTCGGCGACATCTTGGACGGCAAGCGCACGTGGCAAAAGGAATTGTCGCGCTCCAACGTTCGCCCCACGCTTCCCGACGCCGTCGCGGGTGACGTGACCGCCGCGCTGCCGTATCGCACTATGACGTCGATCATCAATTTCATGCTCGCCGTCGACGAGGCGATTCCCGGCTTCGCGTCGGCCGAGACCCTGCTGTACGCGCCCGAGCTCAAGTTCTACAGCAATCGCGTGAAGATGGATACGAACCTCGACACTAATATCGCGAATCTGCACTGCCTGGGCGATTCGAGCGGTTGGACGCGCGGCCTGATGATGGCGTCGGTCATGGGTTGCTTGATGGGCGAGCGCCTGGCGAGTGAGGCGTAGCGCCCGCTTTCGGAAAACGCGCAGCGACTCGCGGAAAACCACGAACGATTGCGGAAAGCCGCGCGGAAAAGGCGCGCCGTCGCGTTACACTTGCAGCAACGAGAGCCGCCCGTCGTGTTTGACGGGCCTCCTGAAGAGAAGGGACGTGCCATGTCTTTTGCCGATTTGACCCTTGAGCGCTACTCCTGCCGCAAATACGA